>RPQK01000106.1 GCA_003819755.1 Acidobacteriota bacterium
GAAACTGTGTGGGAACGTAGGTCACCGCCGGGATTAAAAGCAAGCCCTCGAGGTTACTCGAGGGCTTTTTTTTTGCCCGGAAAGGACCGGAAGGACCGGAACGCCAATCCGCGCCCCCTTCTTCCAGGTCTTCCCGGTCCTTCCGATTCTTCCGGGCGTTGACATCTTTTCGGCTCCTTTCAGCTCCTTTCGGTTTGCCTACCATTAACCTTCCGCTTCTTGACAACCGCTTCCAACCGGTGGTAGAAGCGAGACTGCCCAGGCGAAGCGAGGACTCGCTCCTCGCCGAATCAACTGTTCTTTTTTTTCCAAAGGAGTCGACCGTATGCACCTACCTCCATTCGGCTCCAGGGCGTGCTTTTTTGTCGTCCTGTGCCTGCTCCTCCTAGCTCCTCTCTTTGGTCAATCGGATACGGCGCAGATCTCGGGGTTCGTCCGCGATCCCGCCGGCCTCGGCATCCCTGGGGCCTCGTTGACAATCACCAACGAGGCGACCCAGGTGGAGCGGAAGACCGTGACCAACGACCAGGGCTACTACGTCGTTACCAATGTTCCTTCTGGGTACTACACCCTGACCGTTGAGATGGACGGGTTCAAGAAGTTCGTGACGACGCGCAACAAGCTTGATGCGAACATCAACGCCGGTATTGACGCCAAGATGGACATCGGTGAAGTCAACGAAGTTGTGTCGGTCGTTGCCTCCGCGTCGCAGATCCAGTCCGATACCGCGACCGTTGCCAAGCTGATCGAGCAGAAGCAGATCGAGAAGATGATGCTCAACGGCCGCAACCCGTTGTATCTCGCGACGCTCAAACCCGGCGTTCGAGGCACACTGGCGTCATTCGGCTACGGCCTCACCACTGCGGGTCTCTCGATTAACGGCGGCCGCAGTCAGGATTTCCTGATCACGTTCGATGGAGCGGTGGGCGTCCGAACCAGGGCCAACGGGACGAGTATCGGGACCGCCGATGTGGACACCGTCAGCGAGGTTCAGATCTTGACGGCCAACTACAACGCGGAGTACGGGCGTTCGGCCGGCGGCCAGATCCGTTTCATCAGTAAGAGCGGCGGGCGGGATTTCCACGGTTCGTTGTACGAGTACTTCCGTAACGACAAACTGGACGCCAACAGCTGGTCCCGTAATAGGGCGACACTGCCTGCCGGACAGACCAAAGCCGTAAGAGAGGCGAACAAGTTCAACCAGTTCGGTTACAACATAAACGGCCCGGTTATGATTCCGGGATTGTTCAACACCGAACGGAACAAGCTGTTCTTCGTGTGGAGCCAGGAGTGGACGAAGCGTAGGCGCGAGTCCACCACGATTGTCACGGTCCCCACGATGAAGATGCGAAACGGCGACTTTTCTGAGTTGCTTACCACCAATCCGTACTTCAGCGGTACAACGGTCGTGAAGGACCCGCTCACCGGGCAGGCGTTTCCAAATAACGTGATCCCGACCACCCGTCTGAGCCCGAACGGGCTCGGCTTCCTGAGAGCTTTTCCCGAGCCGACACCGAACTTCATTTCCGGGCGGGCCAACTTCATGCAGACGCGGCCGCAACCTGAAGACCAGCGGAAAGACAACCTTGCTCTCGATTGGATTTTGAGCGAGAAGCAGTCGGTGCGATTCCGCGGCTCGATGTACAAATACGAATCGGTTGACGCCTTCAGAACCGGTTTCGACCGCGCGATCACCGACTGGAACCGGCCCAACCGGACCGGCTCCATCAGTCATCTGTGGTCGCTCAGCCCGACCATGATCAATGAGATCATGGCGACTGCTAGCGTCGACGTCGTCTTTATCGGGATATACCGGGAGGGCGAACGTTTCGCGAGAAGCAAGTACGGAATCAATTACCCGTACCTCTTCCCCGACCGGAAGGAAATCCCGGACAAGATCCCGACGATCACCATCTCCAATTTCCAGGAGTTGGACGGCGGGCCCTACCCGTCTTCGTCGGCTGGTCCCATCTACTCCCTGTCGGACAACTTCACCAAAATCTGGGGCACTCATTCCCTGAAGTTCGGTGCTCTTTACGAGAAAGCCGGGCAGAACGATTTCGACCAGATCAACGTAAGCGGCGTGCCGAATGGGACGAACAACCAGAACGGACGTTTTGTTTTCGATAACACCCGGGCGGGCGCGGAGACGACCGGATTAGGTGTGGCTAACGCTGCGATGGGGCTTTTCACCTCTTATGCGGAGATCGGGCCACGAGCTAACACCCCGTATCGGAGCAACATGTTCGAGTGGTACGCCCAGGACAGCTGGAAGGCAACACCGCAGTTGACCCTCGAATACGGCGTGCGCTGGACCTATGTAACTCCTTACTACTACAGCAACTGGGGCAACATCGCGATTTTTGACGCTAAGAAGTATGACCCGAGCAAAGCCGTCGTTCAGGATCCCAAGACGGGGTACGTTCTGAGCGGTGACCGGTATAACGGCGTCGTCATTCCTGGAAACGATTGGCCGGAGGCGGCCAAGGGTCGCGTGGCGATTGCTGATTCCGGCGAGTACGACCGCCTCTTCTCCGGAGGTTCGAACCTCCCGGCAAAGAGGCAGTGGGGCAACTTCCAGCCGCGGCTGGGATTTGCCTATACTTTCGGGGAGCAGAAGAACGTCATCCGCGGCGGCGCGGGCAAGTTCATGGCCCGGCCGGGCGTTTCGGATAACGTGTTTCTGGGCGGCAACCCGCCGTTCCAGCCGATGATGTCGCTGGCGACCGGTCAGGCGGACAACCCGGCGGGAGGAAAACCTTCTTACTTCCCGCAATTCTTCATGACGATGGACCCCGAATTCAACGTTCCTCACTCGTACATGTGGAACATCTTCTACGAGCGGAGGCTCCCGATGGAAACCACGGTTTCCGTCGGATATGTGGGCCGAACGGGCAATAACCTGGAGCGTGAACGCAACATCAACACACTGCCGGTTGGGACGCTTTACCTGCCGGAAAACAAGGGGATCAACACGAACGTCCTAAGACCCTACAAGGGGTTCGCCAACATCCCGATGGCCGAGAACGCGGCTCATTCCGAGTACGACGCTCTACAAATCGAAATGAATCGGCGGTTCGACAAGGGCCTCGGCTTCGGCGTGGCTTATACCTACTCGAGGACTTACGATAACGCTCATGAACGTCGTTACCGGATGCTTAACCCCTTGGACGCGAGCCTGGATTGGGGGCCTTCGAACCTTGACACTCCTCACATCCTGGTTGTGAACTTCATCTATGAGGTGCCGTTCATGCGCCAGGCGAGCGGCCTTCCGAAAGCCCTTCTGGGCGGGTGGACGGTAACTGGCGTTGCTCAGTTTGGGAGCGGCGGGCCTTTCCATATCGGAACCGGCGACGACTTCGCGGGCATTGGGAGTGGAAACGAGACCCAACTGTGGGTCCTGGCGGAAGATCTGATGCTGCCGGAAGGCGAGCGGAAGTACTCGCAAGGCGTCAGCGACACCAACTTCTACTTCAGGACGAAGACCGCGAGTGGCGCCGCGATCGCGACGGTGCCAGCCAATGGAACGTTCTCGACCGAGCACCGCAATTCAGCCGGTCGGCATCCCGGAGCTCAGAGCTGGAATATGGCGGTCTTTAAGGCCTTTTCCATTACTGAGTCGCAGCGGGTCGAATTCCGTTCCGAGTTCTTCAATTTGCCGAACCATCCGAACTGGGGCGGCGTTGACACCAACCCGCGTTCACCCCTCTTCGGAAGGGTTACGACAAAGGGTGGTGATCCCCGGAACATTCAGCTCAGTCTGCGTTACCAGTTCTAGCTGTCAATCCTGTCAATCCTGTTAATCCTGTCAAAAAAGGGTTTCCTGACAGGATTAACAGGATTGAGGATTCAAATTCCCTTTTTGTCAAACCGCACGGCTCGAGTGTCCTGCTCGAGCCCGGTTCTCACCGCCAGAGGTTGGTACAGCTCCGGACGGCGGGTTTTGATCCACCGCCGCCCCGTCGATTCGGCGATCAGACTGGCATCAAGATCCGCGATCACCATGTCGTCCCCGGCCTTGCACGTCTCAGCCAGAATCCGGCCATATGGGTCGAGGATCATTGCGTTCCCGGTCCGAACCTCGTCATCGTCCACCCCGACTCCATTGCTGAAGATCAGGAAAAGGCCATTGTCATGGGCCCTGGCCGGCAACCAGCGCATCAGCCAGCCGCGGCCCTTAGGGCCGCGAAGCTCGGCCTCGATGGCAGTGGGGTCCAAATTGCGGCGGTCCCAAACCGACCGCTCGATCAGTCCCATGGTGTTTGGGTTGATCGAGGCGCAGCCGCCGGTTTGGTGGGGCGCCAGCAGAACTTCGGCGCCTTTCAAGGCCGTCATTCGAACGTTTTCGCAGATGTTCACGTCATAGCAGATGAGGACACCGACGCGACAATCATGAGGCGTGTCGAAAACCGTGTACTCCGAACCTGAGGAGACGGCCTCGTGCTCAAACGCGTGGATTTTGCGATGCCGCGCCATTCGGCCGTCGGGCATGGCGACAACATAGGTGTTGTGCAGCTGCCCCTCTTCGGTCTTCTCCACGAGACCCGCGCCGATTGTCATTCGCGTCTCGTTGCTTAACGAAAGGAGGGCTTGGGACAATTCGCCGGAAAAGACCGGTTCGGCTAGAGCTTCCAACTGAGCTCTGGAGAGACGCCGCAGGAACCAGTAGCCCGTCAGGCAGCATTCCGGGAATGCGATGAGTTGAACGCCCCGGTCTGCTGCCTCCTTGGCAAAGCGAGTGACCTTGGCGAAGTTGGCCGCCTTATCTCCAGGCGAATGCTCGAACTGAACTGCCGCAGCACGCAGGTTTTTCATGGCTGTCTTGACTCACTCACACACGGTTCAGGTATTTTCCCGTTTCTGTATCGACCCGCACCGTGTCTCCTTCTTTGATGAACTGCGGTGTGAGCACTTCCAGGCGGTTCTCCAGCGTCACCTTCTTGTAGGTGCTCGTGTCCTGTTCGCGAAGCGGAGCAGGGGCGGTAACAACTTTCAGATCCACGTGATCAGGGAAGAGAATCGCGATCGGCTTTTCATCAAGGAACAGCCCGGTAACCCCCATTCCTTCCGACAAGAACCTGACCTTTCCGCCCAGTTGATCCTGGGGAATCGGAATCTGGTCAAAGGTAACCGGATTCATGAAGAAAAAGAGGTCGCCGTCCTGGTAGAGGTAGTCGAGCTTCTGCTTGTCGACGTCAACCATTTCAACCCGTTCGTCGGGTCGAAATCGCTTCTCCCCCACGGCGCTCGTCGCCAGGTTGCGAATTCTGATATGTGCGAGGCTGCCCATCCTCCCGCCCCCCATGTGATGCTCCGTGGTCAGTATCTGGCACAGGTGGCCGTCCAGTCGAACGACCATTCCGGATTTGAGATTTGATGCGGGAATCATAGGCACCTCCGACGATTTCCGTATACCACAGTTCTGGACCGGTTGAATAGGAACCCGGACCGAAGGATTGTAATCGCCGGGGCAGTCAACTAAACTGTTCACTTTTTCTGAGAGTATGGACAAGAAGCAATCCGATCGACTTCAAGACGACACGTTGGCCGTTGTGGCAGGCGAGGATCTTCATCCGCTTAACTCGTTTCAGCCTCCGATCTTTCAGACGACCAATTTCCGCTTCGCCACTATCGACGACATGGTGGAACAGGCCCAGGGCCGGCGCAGTCAGTACCTGTACACCAGAAACGCAAACCCCACGTTGGAGGTTGTCGAGAAGAAGGTCGCGGCTCTCGAAGGGGGGGAAGCAGCCCTTGTCACCGGCTCGGGCATGGCCGCCATCGCCTGTTCCCTTCTCGCCCTGCTGCGAAGCGGTGATCGCGTCTTGGCTGCCAGCAGCCTCTATGGGGGCACACTTCACCTACTGAACGACATCCTGTCCCGCTACGGCATTGCGATTGACTGGTTCGAAATTACAGAGCCGGAGTCTCTTGCCCGCGGGGTTCGACCGGCGACTCGGGTTCTTCTTGCCGAGACTCCGACCAATCCTGCCCTTCGCCTTCTGGCCCTCGAGGAGACCGCCCGCTTTGCCAGGGAACGCGGGATCCAGAGCGTCATCGACAGCACTTTTGCCAGTCCGTTTAATCAAAAGCCGTTAGAGCTTGGGTGGGATGTGGTTGTCCACAGTGCCACGAAGTACCTGGGTGGCCACTCCGATGTGACGGCCGGGGTCATCATTTCGAGGCGGGAACTGATCGACCAGATCGCGGTGTTCCGGCGGTGGCTGGGAGGCGTTCTCGACCCCTCCGCGGCTTACCTCTTGATCCGGGGTGCGAAAACGCTGACCGTCAGAGTCGAGAGACAGAATGAAAATACCCTGCGTCTGGCTCGTTTTCTTGAAAGGCATCCGAACGTGGAGGGAGTGAATTACCCCTTCCTGGAGTCGCATCCTCAGTACGAGCTTGCGCGCAGGCAAATGAGAGGGGGAGGGGGCGTCTTGTCCTTTTCCGTCCGCGGCGGCTGGCCGGCCACGCGGACCTTCTTCAATAACCTGAAGATGATTCCAATCTCCACGAGCCTCGGAGGAGTGGAGTCTCTCGTCACCTCTCCGTTCTGGACATCCCACTACGGCATGTCGGAAGCAGAACTGAAGAATTCGGGAGTGACTGAGAGCCTGGTCCGGATGTCGGTTGGAATTGAATCGGTCGAAGATTTGTGCGCCGACCTGGATCAGGCGTTGCGAGCCTCGGCGGATTCAGGCGAGGGGACCGGAGCCTGAAGCTCTGTCAGGAAGTGATTTATGAAACCCCAGGATGTCATCGTTCGACGAGCAGTGAGAGAGATCATCGGCAAGCAAAGAGTCGCGATTGGCCCCGGCATTCCCGAGCTGGTGGAGAGAGAGACGCTCCCCGGAACTCAGCTCTTCCGGCTTGACGCTGCGGCTACCAGAATTCCCGTTAAGTTGGCGGTCGTGGAAGCGTCCGAGGTCTCGCAAACAGGCGATCTCTGCCTGGCACCCGGTTCTTATGAAGCGGACGTTCAGGCGGAGAGATGGGTGGTGGTGACCACGCAGACAGATTCCAGCGGAAATCCGAAGATCGTCCGCAAGTGCCGGAACCATGTCTTTCGGCCGCACTGCGTCAGCACGATCATTACCGAAAAAGGTGTCATCGAAGTGACCGCTAAGGGATTGGTACTAAAAGAGATACGTCCCGGAGTCTCGACGGACGAGATCAAGAAGGAGACCGCCGCGAGCCTGCACATCGCCGATGACATCAAGCTGATGGAGTTTTGATTGCGGATGTGGGCGACAGTTCCCGAACTGTCGCCCACATCCGCAATCAGATCCGCTTGAACCCCCGCAGAATGTCTTCGATTGCCATCCGCAGGAGGATCGGGCGTCCGTGCGGGCAGGTGTAGGGCTCCTCGCACAGCATCAGGGTATCCAGAATCCACTGCATCTTTTCCCTCGACAGCGGGGTATTGATCTTGATCGCGGCCCTGCAGGCGATACTGATTGCCAGCTTTTCTTTAAGCCGGCGCAGGCCTTCGGCAGCCTGATCTCCCTGGAATTCCCGGGTGTTGAAACTACTCAGGATCTCCTCGAGTAGTTTCTGGGCGTCGCAGTGTCCCGCGACCGCGGGGACTCCTTTCAGGACGATCGTCTGAGCGCCGAACCAGTCGACGTCGAAACCGCTCCGGTTCAGCTCTTCGGCCAGATGCTCAAAAACAGCTGTCTGTCGGGGATCCAAACGGACGGTCGCCGGGGCAAGAAGCCGCTGCTGAGGAACGTTTTCGCCGCTTTCCATGGTCTTGAGCGCCCGATCAAACAGTATTCGCTCGTGGGCGACGTGCTGATCCACGAGCAGCAGGGAGTCTCGCTCGGCCACAACGATAAAGCTCTCGATGAACTGCCCGAGCACAATCGGGGACCGGGTCAGGTGGGCGGTTTCGGGAATCGCATTGTCGCCGTGCGGATCGGGTTCGCGCGAAAAAGCCGCCAGGGCGGAAATAGCGGAGCCGGGCCCAAACCCACTCGGCAGGCTCGGCTGGTAAGGACTGCTCAGCCGAAAGCCGCCAAGCTGGCAACGATCGGGGGGACGTTGTTCCCCGAGGCTTGATACTTGGGGAAGCGAGTCTGCGCCGAATACGGGCTGGAGCTGACCCCCGGGTATGGGGCGTGAGACGGTGGAGAGGTCTACTCTTCCCTGAAGCAGAGCTCGCTCGATAGCGTGATAAATAGCCGAGTGCACGCGGCTGCTGTCGCGGAACCTGATTTCGGTCTTGCACGGGTGAACGTTGACGTCTATCTCTGAAGGCTCGACCTCGACGAACAGGAGCGCCACCGGATAGGCGGAGGAAGGAATAAGGTCCTGGTACGCGAACCGGATCGCATGGCTGAGAGTCCGATCCCTGACCATTCGCCGATTGACGTACAGAAACTGGGATCCGGCATTGCTTCGTTGCTCGTGGGGTAGCGACGTGAAACCCCGGATTCGGATGCCGTCGGCCGTAAGGTCAAGTTCGACAAGATTGGCGAGGAATTCTTCCCCAAATATCTGATAAACGCGTTCCCTGAGATCGCCGGCCCGAGTCGCCTCAACCAGCTTTCGGTTTTGATGCGTGAACTGAAACTCGACGTGCGGGTAGGCGAGCGCGTAGGACATTACCTGCCGGGTGACATGAGTGAGCTCCGTGGGTATCGATTTCAGGAACTTGCGGCGTGCAGGAACGTTGAAAAACAGGTCTTCGACCATCACCTCGGTTCCTGCCGGCCAGGCTATCTCGCGAACGGCCTGCAAGTTGCCGCCCTCGAAAACGATTTCGGTGCCTGGCTCAGGAGTGTTCCGAGTGTCACCCCGTTCAACCGTTCTGAGCCGCAATCGGGAAACGGAGGCAATGGAGGGCAGGGCTTCACCCCGGAAGCCGAGGGTGCTGATACGGGACAGGTCGTCAAAAGTCGATATCTTGCTGGTCGCGTGATGTTGGAACGCCGTGCGAGCATCCTCCGGGTTCATTCCGATGCCGTCATCGCGGATCGTAATCCGCTTGGTGCCGCCGTTGTCGGCTTCAACGACGACCATTGTGGCCCGGGCATCGAGGGAATTCTCGAGCAGCTCTTTGACGACGGAAGCCGGCCGTTCCACAATCTCGCCGGCAGCGATTTTGTGCGCGAGAACCTCGGGTAAAACGTGCACGCGGGCCATAGAAGGATTATAGAAGGTTGCGATGACAGCGGCTCGCGGATGAAAGGACCTCAGATACCCGAAGGACGGCAAGGAGGAAGGACAGCTTATGGTCTTTGCTGTCCTTGAGGTCCTTGAGGCCTTTTGCTGCGCGGCTCTGATAGAATTCTAAAATGACTAGAATCAGTTGGTTCTCCTGCCTGTTTCTCGGCTTCCTAGGTTTGCCCGCGGTTCTGGCACAGGACCTCGCCTCTTTTGAAGCCAGGACGACCGTCCACAAGCTGAACAACGGCTGGACCTTCGTGATCCTCGAACGAGATGTAGCGCCCGTTTTCTCGTTCTCCACCTATGTTGACGCGGGGTCCGTCCAGGAGGTCCCGGGCATCACCGGGCTGGCTCACATGTTCGAGCACATGGCGTTCAAGGGAACGCCGAACATCGGAACAAAGAACTACGCAGCCGAGAAGAAAGCTCTTGACGAAGTCGAAGCCGCGTACCAGGCCTATCAGAAAGAGAGACTTTCGGCGAACCCGGATCCCAAGCGGGTCGAAGAGCTGTTGGCGGCTTTTCAGAAGAAGCAGGAAGAGGCCGCCCAGTTCGTGATCACCAACGAGTTCGGGGACATCATCGACCGCGAAGGCGGCGCCGACCTGAATGCCGGAACCGGCGCAGATTCAACCGTTTACTACTACTCGCTCCCGGCGAACAAGTTCGAGCTTTTTGCTTACCTGGAGTCGGAAAGGTTCCTGCACCCGGTATTCCGTGAGTTCTACAAAGAACGTGATGTGGTGCAGGAAGAGCGCCGGATGCGGACGGAGAGCGATCCGATCGGGCGTTTGATCGAGCTTTTCATCGGTACGGCTTTCCTCGCGCACCCCTATCACCATCCGACGATCGGGTACATGAGCGACCTGCAGTCCATCACGCGGACCGATGCTGAGGCGTTCTTCAAAACCTACTACATCCCCTCCAACATGGTTACTGCGGTCGTCGGTTCCGTTAAGGCGAAGGAGATAATTCCGGTTCTTGAAAAGTATTTCGGACGGATTCCCAGCCGCGACAAGCCTCCCGAACTGCGGACGGTTGAGCCGCCTCAAACCGCGGAAAGAACCGTCGTCCTGAAGGATGCGGCGCAGCCCCTTTACCTCGAGGGATACCATAAATCGAGTGTCAAACACCCGGACGAAGTGGTCTACGACGCGATCGACGATATCCTCTCCAGCGGCCGCACTTCCAGGCTCTACCGCTCTCTGGTGAGAGACAAGAAAATCGCCATGACGACGGCTTCGTTCTCGGCCTTTCCCGGTATCAAATATCCAAACCTCTGGGCCGTCTACGCTTTTCCGGCCAGAGGAGCGACCAACGAGCAGGTCCGGGACGCTATCCGGGCGGAGCTTGACCGACTGAAGAAGGAAGAGGTAACCGACGAGGAACTGAGCCGGTTCAAAACACGGGCTCGAGCGAGTCTGATACGATCCCTCGACGACAACCAGGGACTGGCCAATCAGTTGGCCACGTATCAAGCTGTTTTTGGTGACTGGCGAGAGCTCTTCAGGTACCTGGACAAAATTGAGAAAGTCACGAAGGGTGACATCAAGAGAGTCGCGAACGAGACGCTCAAAGAGTCGAACCGGACGGTGGGAATGATCGTTACCGAGCAACCCGCCGCGGATGCGGCCCAGGCGACCGGACCAGGAGCCGGACGATAGAGGAGACCACTCGATGCGAAATGGAAAACGGAAGGCAGTCGTTTGGCTTGCAGTTTTGATTCTAACGATTCCTGTCTGGGGGCAGGTCTCCAAAGTCGATCAGCTGAAGTACCCGCCGCTGGCTGACTTCAAGATCCCTCAGCCGACACGGCTGGTGCTCGACAACGGTCTGGTTCTTATGCTGCTCGAGGATCATGAGCTGCCGTTGGTTCGGGCTACCGTTCTCGTCCACACGGGCTCTCGGCTGGAGCCAGCCGAAAAGACAGGTCTTGCGGGCCTTGCCGGGTCGGTGATGCGCGCCGGCGGAACGCGGAAAATGTCCGGCGATCAGCTCGATGATTACCTTGAAAACAAGGCGGCGGTTATTGAGACCTCGATCGGAACATCGTCCGGTGGCGCGTCCATGACCTGTTTGAAAAAGGATTTCGCGGATGTTCTTCCACTGCTCTCAGATGTTTTGCGACAACCGATCTTCGATGAGGGGAAACTGGCAGTGGCCAAGAATCGAACGATTGCGGGAATCGCCCGGCAGAACGACGATCCTCAAGGCATTCTTTCCCGGGAATTCAACCAACTGATGTATGGCGAATCCTCGCCGTATGCCCGAGTCCCGACCTACCAGACCATTGGGTCGATCACCCGGGATGACCTGGTTGCCTGGCATGCCAAGTACTATCACCCGAACCGAACAATCATGGGTTTTGTGGGTGATTTCAAGACCTCGGAGGTAGTGGATCAGGTTAAGAAGATCTTCGGCGATTGGAAGAAAGGTCCCGAGGAGAAAGACTCCGAGGTGTCGCTTCCGAATCAAGCCGTCACGGGGGTGTACCAGGTCGAAAAAGCCGACGTGACTCAATCGAACATCGCGGTCGGACACCTCGGTATTCGTCGCGATAATCCGGATTACTTTGCCGTGACCGTTCTAAACCAAGTGCTCTCCGGCTCTTTTGCTTCGCGCCTTTTCATCAATGTCAGGTCGTTGAAGGGGTTGGCGTACGACGTTAGCGGTGGAATAGGGGCCGGCTGGGACTACCCGGGCGTCTTCACAATGTCGATGTCGACGAAGACCGAAACCACGGCGGCAGGGATAGAAGCGCTCCTTGAGGAGGCCCGTGACCTGACGGCCAAGCCGCCGACCGAGGAGGAGGTCCAAAAGGCGAAGGCCGCGATCCTCAACTCCTTTGTTTTTACCTCGGATTCAACAGAAAAGATTCTGGGGCAGCAACTGACCTACGAGTACTACGGTTACCCGCTTGACTGGCTGGCCCGCTATCGGCAGGCGATTGAGAAGGTCAACGTGAGCCAGGTCCGGGAGGCCGCAGCAAAGTACATCAACCCGAAGCAGGTCGCGATTCTTGTGGTGGGGCCGCCGACGGGGCTTGATAAGCCGCTCAGCACCTTCGGGGCGGTGAAAAAAATCGACATCACGATTCCCGAACCAAAGCAGGAGAAGGCCCCCGAAGCCACCGCCGAAACCAGCGGACGGGCCGCTGCCCTGGTTGAAAAGGCACTCGAGGCAGTCGGGGGAGTCAGGATAGTAGATCAAGTCCAGTCGCTCGAGCAGACGTTCTCGGTCGCCGCCACCACCCCGCAAGGCGAGTTGGCCATCAAGAGCCGAACGGTCATGGTTTTCCCGGATCGGTTCGCTCAGGAGGTCACGCTGCCCGGCAACAGTCTCACCCTGGTCTATAGCCCTGGGGGCGCTTTTGTAAAGGCTGCAGGCGGCGTGAGGCCGGTGCCGGATGAAATGAAGGCCGACTGGCGCAACAATCTTCACCACAATGCGATAGGTCTTTTGAAGCAACGGAATGGTGCCGGCTTTAAAGCCTGGACGGTCGGCAAGGGTGAGGTCGACGGCAAAGGAGTGGAACAGTTACGGGTCGAGGTGGACGGGGAAGCCATCACAGTCGGCATCGAGGAAGGATCGGGCCGCATCGTTCAAATGGCGTACCGGGGGACCGATATGACGGGTGCACGGGGAGACGTCGTCGTCACATTGTCGGACTTCAGACAGGCTGATACGGTAATTCTCCCGTTTTCAGCCGTCCAGACTTTTAACGGACAGCCTTCGATGACGATCAAGGTCGAGAAGGTCGCTATCAACCCGCCGGTAGATGAGAAGTTGTTTGCGAAGGAGTGAGCGACTTTCTTTGTCCACGAATTAACACGAATTAACACGAACCGAAGCGAAATAGGTTTCGTGCTGATTCGTGTAATTCGTGGATAGAAAGTGCCTAGTCGGACAATCCCCAGATTTCGGCCGTCGCCAGTTCCACGCTGTTGCCTGCGGGGTCGCGGAAGTAGATGGAGTGGCCGCCTCGGGGCCAGTCGACTTCTGTTTCTATATCCACGCCGTTTCCCTCCAACCGATCTCTCCATGCATCGAAGTCCCCCGATGGGATTCGGAAGGCGACGTGACCGGGCCCAGTAGCGCCGTGTGGAGGAAAACCGGGGGCCGAAGTGGCAGCGGGGTTGAAGACCAGAAAGACCGCCTCGCCGCAGCGGAAGAAGACGTGGCGACCTTGGACCCGAGAGAGAAAGGTCAGGCCGAGAACCTGGGTGTAGAAACGTTCGGCGGCCTCGAGATCAGTCGCGTAAAGGCAAGTTTCGAGGACGGAGCGAACGTGCATGTTGGGTTCTGGGTTCTGGGGTTCTGGGTTGCGGTTCTGCAATTGACGACGAGGCCATTGCCGCTCAACCGAGAACCCTGAACTCAGAACCCCGAACCGTTTCAGTCCTCCTTGATTCTCAAGTGCAGCTCACGTAGTTGATCGGGGCTTACCGGTGAGGGCGAGCCGCTCATCATATCGACCGCGCGGGCAGTTTTGGGGAAAGCGATGACGTCGCGCAGGGA
>RPQK01000107.1 GCA_003819755.1 Acidobacteriota bacterium
GGACAAAGGGGCAAAGGGGCAAAGGGGCAAAGGGGCAAAGGGGCAAAGGGACAAAGGGGCAAAGGGACAAAGGGGCAAAGGATCAAAGGGGCAAAGGGGCAAAGGGGCAAAGGGGCAAGAGGGAAAGGCGCCAGAAAGCGTATCCTTCCCTTCACCCCTTTTCCCTCGGCCCCTTTGATCCTTTGCCCCTTTGCCCCTTTGCCCCTGCTTTCCCGCTACTGCCCGGTTTTTTTCTTCAGCGGCTCCGACGTCAGGGCCTGGGTGCGGCCCTCGCAGGGATCGTCAATCAGGGTCAGGACGATCTTCTCGCCATCGAGTTTCCAGCTGTACTTGCCGGGCGCATCAGGGCACATGAACTCGCCCTCCTGGTCGGTGAACTCGACCTGTTCGCCTGACACTTTGTACGTCCCCGTTACCCCCGCTCCGCTCGCGATCGTCACCTGGAACTTGCCTTCCTTAAAGGTGACGGTGAAAGGACCGGCCTGATAGGAGCCATCCGGGAATTGTTTGGCTTCGGCCCGCACTGGCTGACTGCTCGACAACAAAAGCACGAATACCAGGACGAAAAAAGAAAACGAACGAACCAGCCTGCTCATCTCTGCCTCCTGACTCGGATAAACGCATCGCGGGGCCAGGAAGTTCGGTGTTCTCCGGCAGATTATGATGAATACATGAGAACTCCATTGCATCCGCAGCTTGAGCAGCTTCAGCGCGAGCTCCAGCAGGCGGGCGAGCAGGCCAGTCGGCTGGCCGCCTCAGTGGATGAAGGGATATGGGCCCGGCGACCGGAGCCGGGGCGTTGGTCGGCGGCCGAATGCGTTGTCCACCTGAATCTGACTTCCGAGGCTTATATTCCTCTTATCGAATACACCATCCGGCAGGGAAGAGAGCGAGAGTGGAGGGGTAACGGGCCCTATCGTCGCGATCCGATTGGCTGGCTCCTTGCCCGGATTATCGAGCCGCCTGCCCGCCTTCGAGTGAAGACGACGGCTCCATTCGTGCCCCGGATTTCAGGTCAGAAGGACGAGATTGTTGGCGAGTTCCTGGAGCTTCAGAAACGGCTGGAGGACCAGGTTGAAGCGGCGAACGGCTTGAACTTGAACCGGCTGCGTATCGCGTCTCCGTTCTACCCCCGAGTCCGCTACAACCTGTTTTCGGGTTTCAAGATCCTGGCCGCCCATGAAAGACGGCACCTCTGGCAAGCGGAGCAGGCGGTGGGGGTGACAAGGTGACAAGGTCACAGGCATAGGCGCTAACTCGATTGTAAGAGGCAGCCAGCAGAGTCCCGACGAAGGCCGCCCCGGGGCTACGCGGCCTTCGTCCCTCCGGGACTTTGCTGGCTGCGTACAATCACCAAAGACCTCAAGGACCTCCTGGACGGGAATCTCCTGGCTCGCTCCGCTTGCGGCGTTCTCGAGATGTGTTTATATTTCCGGCTTAATGAACGTAAACGAGGACAGAACAGCCAATACAGACGAGCAAGTTCGAATTCCCGACAACGCGTTCCGGGAACTGCAGCCGGGCGAGGAATACCGGCCGGTGGTTCCCCCGTCGGCCGAAATGCCAGAGGTGACCGTCCGGTCCATCGTCCAGGGCGCGGCGTGGTCCGTCATCTTTTCGGCAGCCGCCACCTACATCGCCCTGAAATTAGGGCAGGGAATCGAGTCCGCCATCCCGATCTCGATTCTCGCCGTCGGTTTTTCGGTTTTCGCGGTCAAGTTCCTCCAGGCGCGCTCGTCGACGCTGCTGGAGAACGTGAATGTTCTGGCCATCGGTGCGACCGCTGGGATCGTCGCCGGCGGCTCGGTTTTCACAATGCCGGCCATCTACATATTGGGCCTGGAGGGACGGTCATCCTTCTTCCAGATCTTCCTGGTGCCGCTCCTGGGCGCTGTCCTCGGGGTCTTCTTTCTGGCGCCTTTCCGCCGGTATTTCGTGAGGGATCTTCACGGCAAGCTCCCTTACCCCGAGGCCCGCGCGACGACCGAAATCCTGGTTGCGGGGAAGCGCGGCGGGAAAAGCGCGATCGTCCTCTCCTACTCGGCCATCGTGGCAGCCATGTTTGATTTCGTAGGTCCATCCCTGAAAGGCTGGGCGGAGGTTTTCTCAACCTCGTCGATCGGCGCCCTGGCCCCGTTCACGTCCCGGGCTAAGGCGGTCTTTACCATGAACACAAGCGCCGCAGTGCTCGGGCTCGGGTACATCATGGGAATCAATTACGCCGCGATCATCATGGCCGGTTCCATGGTCTCCTTCTTCGCGCTGGTTCCGCTGTTCGCTTATCTGGGCAGCCAGATCCCGTCTGAAATCACGCAGGGTGCAGGGCCAATTGGAGCAATGGCGGCCGAGGATATTTTTGCCTTCTACGTCCGGCCGATAGGCATCGGGACCATTTTCGCGGCCGGTGTAATCTCCATCCTGAAGATGTCCCCGGTGATCTTCCAGGCGATCGGGCAGGCGTCCAGAGAGCTCATCCGACTGGCGGGAGGAAAGGGGGAAGCGCCCGAGCAAACGCGGACCGAACGCTCGCTTCCCATGGCCGGCATTGTGGTGGGCATTGCCATCACCGCGTTGGCGATCCTGGCTTACTTCCGTTTCTCGGTATTGGCCGGCGAGTCCTCGGCAACCTACATTGCGGTTGTCGCCGTCCTCATGACGCTGGTGATTGCGTTCCTGTTTGCCTCGGTCTCGGCTTGGGCGATCGCGATGATTTCGATCACGCCAATCTCGGGCATGACGCTTACCACGCTGATTGTGACTGCGGTGGTGCTGTCTTCGCTCGGGCTAAGCGGGGACGAGGGTATGCTGCAGACACTCCTTATCGGAGGCGTCGTCTGCACAGCGCTTTCGATGGCCGGTTCCCTCGTGACTCAATACAAGATCGCTTACTGGCTGGGGGCGACGCCCCGCCGGATCGAGATCTCGAATCTGCTTGGAGCGGTGGCTGCTTCAGCCGCCACCACGGCGGTAATCCTGCTGATGGCCCAGGTCTACGGATTCACACCCGGTCCCGGCCATCCGCATCCGCTGCCGGCGCCGCAACCCAACGCCATGGCGGCCGTCCTGCGAGGCGTGATGGGCGCGAGCGGGGCGCCCTGGTTCCTGTATGGAATCGGCGCAGTTTTTGCCGTGTCAGCGGAGTTCTGCGGTGTATCCGGCCTGGCTTTCGGCCTGGGCATGTACCTTCCGATGGAGCTGAATTCGCCCCTGGTACTGGGTGCGGCGCTCTCCTGGCTGCTCCAGCGGTCCTCAGCCGACAAGACGCTTGCGAAGGCACGTCATGAAAAAGGCACCCTGATCGCTTCGGGTTTCATCGCCGGCGGTGCGCTCGTCGGTGTCTTGGCGGCGTTGTTCAGATTCATCGAGGATTCGTGGAAAGTTACGATCATTCCCGACCTGACGAAGGCGACGGCGCTCGGAATCGGAGCGTGGCTCGAAAACTGGGGGAACTGGATCGGACTCGTCGCGTACCTTGCGTTGGCGGCAGCGCTGTTCTGGGATTCGTGGCGGGAGAAGGCCGAGTAGGGAGTGGTAGTCCGCGAAAGGACCTCAAGGACTTCAAAGACTTCAAAGATGGGAAGGGGCACTTTCCGTCCAGTGAGGTCCTTGGGGTCCTTCTGCCCTACGGTGCGGGGTCAAGAACTACCTCGGGGTGAATCAATTCACCGGCCGAGTGCCCGATCGCTATCAGTTGACCGTTGTGGAAGAGTCGGCAGTCTGAATTCAGCGCCGGCGCCGTAGCTGCGAAGGCGTTGCCATGACGAACGCGCGTGGCGGTCGCCTCATCAAGATTCAGCCGCGGGATTTCGGGCAGGAGCTGATCGAGTGGAATCAGGGCATTCTGCCACGAGTCGGCGAGATCGGCCAGCGGGACAGCCTGGGAAAGATGGAAGGCGCCGGACCTGGTTCGCTCCAGCGAGGTAAGGAAAGCCCCGCACCCAATTTGCTGTCCGATGTCGTGGGCGAGACTGCGAACATAAGTTCCAGTCGAGCATTCGACCCGCACTCGCAACCTATCCGTCCCCCATTCCAGAATCTCCAGTGTGTTGATTTGAACCGTTCGTTCCGGCGGGGTCACTTCGATGTCTTTGCGCGCCAGCTCGTAGAGCTTCCTTCCCTGGACTTTAATGGCTGAGTACCTGGGAGCCCGCTGGCGGATTTCCCCCCGAAATAGATCCAGGGTTTCTT
Organism: Acidobacteriota bacterium; assembly: GCA_003819755.1. Taxonomy (GTDB): domain Bacteria; phylum Acidobacteriota; class UBA6911; order RPQK01; family RPQK01; genus RPQK01. Next base: position 4,189 of record RPQK01000107.1, read on the forward strand.
CCATCTCATCGAGCGAAAGGTCGGGGACCGGCTTCTGCTCGAGAACCCGTCCCTCACCATCGTAGGTGTCCGTCGTCTGTCCCAGCCGGATTTCGGCCAGGTACTCCTTGTCCTCGCCCTGGAAGAAACGGGCCAGGCGAGTGGCGCGGCCTAAGAGGAGAGGAAGAACGCCGGCGGCGAGAGGATCGAGCGTGCCCGTGTGGCCGACCTTGGTCTTCAGCAGCCGCTTGGCCTGGTAGACAGCGTCGTGCGACGTCGGCCCCGGCGGTTTGTCGATGATGAGTAAACCGTCCATTGCGAGTGACCGCACGGATAAACGCCGACAGGACAGCAGGCGGTGTCCGTGTCCGTCTGTGTCAGTCCGTGTCAGTCTTCTTCTTCCAGTGCCTGCACAACCTGGCTGATGACTTTCTCGCGCACTTCCTCGAAAGTCCCCTCAACCCACAGGCCGGCGGCATTCGTGTGCCCGCCGCCGCCGAAGAACTCGGCCGCCGCCGCTACGTCGTAGTTGTTCTTTGATCGAAGGCTTACCCGGTAACGATTCTTCCCCTCTTCCCGGAAAAATGCCACCGCCTGCACGCCTTCCAGTGAAAGGGGATAGTTGACGAGGCCTTCGGTTGCGGTGGAATTCGCCCCGGTTTCCCTCAGCATGTCCTGCGTCAGAAGCACCCAGGCGATTTTGTGAGAGGGGTGGATTTCGAGAGTGTCGAGCACTCGGGCCATTAGTCGAATCTTGGATTCCGGGTGGCTCATGTAGACCGCTTGGGCGATCTCTGCGGGCTGAGCGCCTGCAAGGACCAGTTGCTGGGCCACTCCGAAAGTGTTCGCAGTCGTATTCGAGAACTGAAAAGAGCCGGTGTCAGTCATGACGGCGACGTAGAGATTGGTTGCAATCTCGGGGGTCACGTTGACTCCCAGTCGCTTGATCAGCTCGAAGATCACTTCCCCCACCGCTGCCGCCTTATCATCAACGTAGTTCAAGGCGCCGAAAGGAAGAGTATTACGATGGTGATCGATGTTTATGATGAAATGCTGCTCGAGCCCGGTCAGGCCGGTGCGGGCTAAATCGCTGGTTTCCAGCACGAAAACCGCATCATAATTCCCGCGCAGCCGGTTGCCTCGCTGCACTTCCTCGACCCCGGGCAGACCGGAGTAGGCGGGCGGGTAAGGATCGGCATTAACGATTTTGGCTTTCTTGCCCAACTGCGTCAGAGCCGCTGCGAGCGCCAGCTCGGATCCAAGCGAGTCCCCGTCCGGGCGGGAATGTGAGGTGATGGCGAAGTTCTGGTGCTGGTGTATGAAATGTATGATCTCGTCCATGCGACTGATTTCGACGCCCGCTTTCTAGTCGTGATCGTAGAACTCAATGTTGTAGCTGATCAGGTCCGGTCCGAGAATGTTCTCTGCCTCGCGGACCAGGCTGTCGGCCAGTTCCTCGAGGCGCTTGGCGTCTGGGCCTATCGAAACCGCTCCGAGCCGGCCCCTCTGCCACAGCTCCTGATGTCCAATCTCCGAGACCGAGAAATTATGGCGAGCACGAAGACGATCGGCCGTCTTTCGCAGGATGTTCCGTTTATCCTTCAGCGAGTGGCTGTATGGAAGATGGATTTCCAGGGAGCAGAACACGATAGGCATAGTGCTGACAGCTTACTGCTGACGGCTGACCGACGGCTGACAGCTGACAAAACACGGCTCCTGACCGGTCAGCTGAAAGCCGTCAGGCTGTCAGCGGGACCTCAGGCCAACTGCGGCTCGACTCGTTCCTTGACGAAAGCCTCAATCACATCGCCGACTTTGATGTCGTTGAAATTGGTTATGGCGATACCGCATTCGTAGCCCGCCTTCACCTGGGCGACATCTTCCTTGAACCGGCGCAACGAGGCGACCCTGCCCTCGTAGATAACGACGTTGTCGCGTAACAGCCGGAGCTCGGAATTGCGTGTCACAGTCCCGTCGAGGACGTAGCTTCCCGCCACCGTTCCCTGCTTGGGGACTCGGAAGGTCTGCCGCACCTCGGCTTTGCCCTGATAGCTCTCTCTGACCGTTGGTTCAAGAAGCCCGAGCATCGCCTGCCGGATATCGTTGGCGATATCGTAGATGACGGTATAGAGGCGCATTTCGACCTCTTCGTGCTCGGCCGCACCTTCCGCATTCTGCTCTGGGCGGACATTGAACCCAATGACGATCGCATTGGTAGCGGAAGCCAGGAGGACATCGGACTCCGTAATGGCGCCGACACCGCTGTGGATGATGCGGATCTTGACTTTCTCGGTACTCAACTTCTGCAAGGTGTCGGCCAGAACCTCGACGGAGCCCTGAGCATCAGCCTTCAGCAGAATCGGGAGCTCTTTGACCTCGCCGGACTGCAATTGGGTATAGAGGTCATCGAGGCTGACGCGCGAGGTTTTGACCAATTCCTTCTCGCGAATCTTGGTCTGGCGGTACTCGCCGATCTGCCGGGCTTTGGCGGTGTCATCCATCACCTGGAAAGAGTCTCCCGCCTGCGGCAGGTTCTGAAGGCCCAGGATTTCGACCGCGCTGCTCGGTCCAGCCTCAATGACGGGGCCTCCCCGATCATCGAACATCGCCCGGACCTTTCCGTAGGCGGCGCCGGCAATAAAAGAGTCGCCGACCTTGAGCGTACCGTTCTGGACCAGAACCGTCGCAACGGCCCCGCGCCCCTTGTCGAGTCTTGCTTCCAGTATGACTCCTGTCCCCGGACGAAGGGGATTGGCCTTCAACTCGAGCATGTCGGCCGACAGGAGAATCATTTCGAGGAGCAGGTCGAGATTCGTTTTCTCTCTGGCTGACACCTCAACCATGACGGTGTCGCCGCCCCATTCCTCGGCCACCAGATCATACTTGGTCAAGTCCTGCCTGACCCGCTGCGGATCTGCTTCCGGCTTGTCGACCTTGTTGATCGCAACCAGGATAGGCACCTTGGCGGCGCGCGCGTGATTAATAGCTTCCACCGTCTGGGGCATGACACCATCGTCGGCGGCGACGACCAGGACGACGATATCGGTTGCTTTCGCCCCTCGGGCTCGCATCATCGTGAAGGCTTCGTGGCCGGGGGTGTCAAGGAAGACGATCCGGCGATCGTTGATGTTCACGTGGTACGCGCCGATATGCTGCGTTATTCCGCCTGCCTCACCGGCCGCGACCTTGGTCTTGCGTATGGAATCAAGCAATGACGTCTTGCCGTGATCGACGTGGCCCATAACCGTAACGACTGGGGCTCGTCCCTTCACGTCTGCGGCTTTTTCTTCGAACTTCTCCTCCTCCATCACCGCCTCCTCGAAACTAACGAAGCGCGGGATGGCGTTAAAAGCCATGCACACTTCAGAGACGAGCTTCTGATCCAGCGTCTGGTTGATACTCGCCATGACACCTCGGCTGAGAAGCTCGCGCAGAACATCCTTGCTCTTGATGGCAAGCTTCTCGCAAAGCTCCTTGACCGAGACCGACTCGGGCAGCATGATTTCCCGGGTCTCGCGCGGAATCTCGGGCTTCTTCTGAACCGGAACCGGAATGGAAGGAGCCGGGCGGCCCCGACCAGCGACCGGTCGGCGCTGCTGATCTCCAGGCCTGCGGTAAGGCTGTTGCGGAACCGGGGGCCTCCGCTGGTCCGGTCTAGGCGGTTGCGGCCTGACCAGCTGGCGAGCAATCTGTTGCGGCGGCACAGCAACGGGCTCCGGAGAGGTCTTCTTGAGGATAAGCGGCTTTTCAGCCGGCTTCTCCTTGACCGGTTCGGCCGGTGCCGGAGGTGCCTCCGGCGCAGCAGCAACCGGGGTGGGCTCAGCCGGCGGCGGAGCCTCGACTTTGGTCGCCTCGGCAGCCGTGACCGGCTCGGGTTGGGCAACGGGTTGGGGAGCGGGTTCCGCCGGGGCGGGTTCCCCAGGCTTCTGGGCTTCCGCGGGTCTGGCCGGCTCGGCGGCAACCGGTGCCGGCTCCTCGGCCGGCTTTCCTTCCTCGACCTCGGCTGACGCTTGCTCGGCTGGCGTCTCTGCCGGCGCGACCTCGGCCGGAGCCACAGCCTCATCCGGGAACGGAGCTTCGGCGGCTTCGAGTGGCAGCTGCGCTTCAGCCGTTGCCTCGGGCAGCAGTTCGCCCGGAACCTCTTCCTCGGGTCGGCGGTAAACGCCCTTTCCTCGGCGCGGCTTCAAAGATGAAGTGAGAGCCGTTTCGACCGGCTTCTCTTCGATCTTTCGAACCGCTTTCCTCGGTTGCCCCAGCTCTTTTATGGTCTTCTTCGCCTTCGCAGCCGGCTGCAGTTTCTTCTCTTTGGCCTTTTCCGCACGAGCCTGTTCCTCGTGTTCGCTCTCAACCATCAGCTGCAGGCGGCGGCGAATACGGATGGCGATATCGGGGTCGACCGGGGTGTCCGCAGAGGGAACCCAGACGCCTATCTTCTTGAGTTCGGAGATGACGATGGTGTACTGAATGTCGAATTCGGTAGCTAGATCGCTAACCTTGATTTGTTCCATCTGCAAATTTAGATCTAAATCCTTTCGTCGATTCAGCGATACTGAACCGAATCAATCCGCCCTACTGTCCGCTTTAATCGCCTGACTTGTCCTGTTCCGCGTCTTCCGAGGTTTCCTCCCCTTCGGCGTCCTCGCTCTCGGCCCCTTCGCCTGAGAGAAAAGCCTGAGCCTGATCAGCCAGCTTTTGCGCAGTCTTTTCGCCGATTCCGGGAATCTCGATCAACTCTTCGACGGTCTTCGAAGCCAGGGTCTGGATGGAGTAGATACCAGCCTCGTGCAGGCGGGCGATAGTCTTCTCACCCACCCCCGGAAGCTGATCAAGAGCGTCTTCCGGCTGCTCCGGCTCCAGGTTCTCCATCTGGCTTAGAATTTCCTTCTTCTTTTCCTCCTCACTCTTTATGTCGATTTGCCAGCCCAAAAGTTTCGAGGCTAGCCGGACATTTTGCCCCTTCTTACCTATGGCCAGTGAAAGCTGATCCTCGGGCACGATGACCTCGAGGAGCCTGGACGACGGATCGACTAACAGAACCTTCGAGATCTTGGCCGGGTTCAGAGCGTTCATCGTGAACTCCACGATGTCCTCCGAGTACTCGATAATGTCGATCTTCTCGCCTTTCAGCTCGCGAATGACCGCATTGATGCGAGTGCCTTTCATTCCTACGCAGGCGCCCACGGGATCGACTGCGTCATCGCGGCTCGCGACCGCAACCTTGGCCCGTTCCCCACCCTCTCTAACGGCCGTTTTGATCTGGACGGTCCCGTCGTAGACCTCTGGAATCTCCATCTCAAACAGCCGCATCAGCAGGCTGGGATCAGTGCGGGAAACGATGATCTGCGGGCCTTTTGACAGCTTGTGAACCTTGACAATAACGGCCCGGACACGGTCTCCCTGTTTGTATTGCTCGATCCGGGACTGCTCATTTGCCGGCAACAACGCCTCGGTCTTCCCCATGTCAAGGATGATGTCCCGCCCTTCGAAACGCCGGACGATGCCGTTAACCAACTGACCGACCTGGCCGGAGAACTCATCGAAAACGATCTCGCGCTCGGCCTCGCGGACTTTCTGAAAGATCACCTGTTTAGCCGTTTGTGCGGCGATGCGCCCGAGCTCGACTGTAGGCTTCGGAATTTCGACAAACTCCCCGATCTGGAATGACTCGTCAATTGAAAGGGCTTCCTCCAGTGACATCTCGTTCTCGGGATTCGTCACGTTTTCAACGATCTGCTTGACCGCAAAGACGTCAATGGTTCCCGTTTCGGGGTCGTATCTGGCCTGCAGTTCCTCGGATGTTTTGAAGTACTTCTTCGCAGCCGCCACCATGGCGTCTTCCAGAGCACGCTGGATGACCTCCGGCTCTATCCCCTTCTCTTTGCTGATTTGTTCAATAGTCTGGCTCAGAATGTTCGCCATTCTCGATCGACCTTTCAGCTGTTAGCCTTCGCAGCCCCTTCGTCCTCGAATCTGTAGACCAAATGAGCTTTTCTTATCCGGTCAAAAGGGATCCGGTACAAGTCGCCGTCGCTCTCCAGTTCTACGACTCCCTCTTTAATTCCGCGAAGCAACCCCACAAAGTTCTTCCGGCCCTCAATCTTTCCGTTCGTCGTCACACGAACCTCTCGACCGGCGAACCGGGTATAGTCGACCTCCTTAAAGAGCGGCCGTTCGATGCCCGGCGACGAAACCTCCAGGACATACTGATGCGGAATGATGTCTTCCACATCGAGCAGCACGCTCACGTGCCGACTGACTCGTTGACAGTCGTCCAGCGTGACGCCGCCGGGCTGGTCAATGTACAGTCGCAGGATCGATCCCGCTCCCAGCGGCAGATACTCCACATGGACCAGCTCGTAACCTTCCGCTTCGACCGCGTCATGGATGAGACGTTCGACCCGGTCGGCGACGTTCATAGCCTTACCCCGTTCACCGTTCAAGGTTCCCCGCTCGCGGCTCCCCTTTCAGAACCGAGCCTGTTCAGACTGGATTTAACCGTTGAACCTCAGAACTCTGAACCCCGAACCGTGAACCCTGAACCGACTTCGTGTCGCCCTAAAATAAAAAAGTGGGCTAAAGCCCACTCCGCGAGTAGACCCAAAATCGCAAATCAGTATACTCAACAGGAGCTTCTAATTCAATAAGCGCACCCTTCCGAAGCCCGATAACTGGGTCTGGAGGCTCTCGGCTGGACCGGCGACCACAATAACGAGCTTGTTCCCGGAGAAGTGCTCTTTCGTGGCAGCTTGAAAGAGCTCCGGGGTGAACCGGTCAATACGGACGCCGTAGTTCAATATATAATTGACGCCGACATTATAGAGGCTGGTTTCAAGTAACTGACGAAGAAGTCCATCCTGATTTTCCAGAGAACTGCGTAACTCCGCATAAGCGAGTCGCTTAGCTTCCTCAAAGCGTTCCTTGTTGATCTGTCCGTCTTGGATCTCTTTCAGCGTTTCGTTGAACTTCTTCACGTAAGCAGGAACCTGAGCGACCGGCGCCTGCAGGTTCATTTGGAAGCAGCCGGGCATAATGCGAGTCTCAACGGAAGCTGAGGCGCGCACCTGGGTGGCGCCGGTGACTTGACCCGCCCAAGCGGGAAGGCTCAGCGTTAAGTACTGCTCCAGGATTTCCAGGGCGTAGGAGTTCTTGTCGCCCCGCGCCAAGCTCAGGACTCCCCAACGGGCCACGCTCTCTTCCAAAGGGCGGTCGAGCAGCACGACCTGCGTCTCGCCCGCGGGTTCGGCTTTGCGAAAGGCGAAGGGCAGGGGATTGCCCTTGACCCAGTTTCCCCACCGCCGAGTCAAGGCGTTGAAGGCCGCCTCCCGGTCTCCGGTGTGGAAGAAGGCCAGGTGCGCCTGGTTGGGGATAAAGAGCTTGCGATACTGGAGCCGGACGTCACCGAGTTGTATGTTCCGCAGAGTCGTGGGGTTCCCTCGTACGAGGTGACCGTAAGGGTTGCCGTTGAACAACTCCCCCAGAAATCTTTCGTAGGTTGCGAACTGCGGCTCTCCAGCTTTCTTCTCCAGCTCGGCCGCAACCTGTTCGCGAAGCTGCAGAATGGCTTCCTCGTCAAACTCCGGCTGCACGAGCATCTGCCCCAGAATGTTCAGCGTTTCAGTGAGACGGTTGGCCGGCGCCGTTCCCTGAAACCAGATTCCATCCCAGTCGACTCGGTAGGTCAGTTCACTGCCGAGGGACTTCAAGCCGGCAAGAAGCGGCTGTCCTGCCCGGTCTTTCCCGGCCTCGACCATCAGCCGGGTCGTCAAGTAGGTGACGCCCCACTTCCCGATCGGGTCGAAAGCCGCCCCATTAACGACCAACAGTTGGAACGGCACGCGTTCCTGGTTTGACGGGAAGGCAAAAATTTCCATGCCGTTCAGCAGGGATTGACGGTGAAAATCAGGCAAGGCAATGGGACGCCCGATTTCTGCCCAAGTATTTCTTCCGGCTATAATTAAAACGGCCAGAAGGACCAGACTGAGTCTAAGTGGATGTCTCCTCATGTCGCGCAGGCAATTGTATAGAAAGCACCGACCTGCGGGCAACTTGAAGGATGAAGGAAACTGACAGACTGACAAACTGACAAACTGACAAACTGACAAACTGACAAACTGACAAACTGACAAACTGACAGGGTGACGAGGTGACTGGGTGACAACGTGACAAGGGTGCGGCGGCCCGACTCAGCGGCGGTTGAGTGACTCGCCACACCCTGTCAGTCTGTCAGTCTGTCAGTCTGTCAGTCTGTCAGTCTGTCAGTCTGTCAGTCTGTCAGTTTGTCAGTTTGTCAGTCTGTCAGTTTGGCAGTTTGTCAGTCTGTCAGTCTGTAGCACAACCATGCATTTCGAACTCAACGACGTTATTCGCCACACGCTGGGTAACGGTATGACCGTTATCACTCGGGAAGATCACTCCATCCCCATCGTGGCGAGCATGATCTGGTATCGAGTCGGGTCCCGCGTGGAGCGGCCGGGCACAACAGGCGTCTCTCACCTCCTCGAGCACATGATGTTCAAGGGGACACGGAACTATGCCAAGGGCGCGATCGACTACATAACGACTCGCCACGGCGGAGCCAACAACGCGTTCACCTCGCGTGACTACACGGCCTACTACTTCACCTTCGCGTCCGACCGCTGGCAACCGGCTCTGGAGATGGAAGCCGACCGAATGGAAAACGCCCTGTTCGACCCCGACGAGTTCGAATTGGAGCGTCAGGTGGTGCTCGAAGAGCTTCGGATGGATCTCGACAGTCCCTGGGGCCCGTTGCGGCAAGCGGTAGAAGCGGCGGCTTTTCACACCCATCCGTATGGACACCCGATCATCGGGACCGTTGCGGATATCAGCCGTCTCACAATCGACGAGCTGACAGGCCACTACCGATCTTTCTATGCCCCTAACAACGCCATACTGGTCCTGGTTGGCGACTTCACACCAGGTCAGGCTTTAGTCGAGGTGGAGAGGCTGTTCGGTCATATTCCGGCGCGCGAGATGACAGACTCGCACTTGCCTTCGGAGCCAACCCATAAACAGGAACATCGGCTCGAGATTCAGAAGCCGACGCATGTTCCGCGGCTGCTCTGGGCTTTCCCGGCGCCCAGTGTAAAGGAGGCGGAGCACTACTCGATCGGCATCATCGACAACCTCCTTTCCCAGGGCAAATTGGCTCGCCTTTACCGACGCCTGGTCGAGGAAGAGCGGGTGATGTCGGCGGTGATGACAGAATTTGATGAAACCCAAGATCCTTACCTTTTCTTCATACGCGGCGAGTTGCACCCGGGAGTTGAGCCGGCCCGGGTCGAGGAACTTATCGGATCGGAAATGGACGTCCTGAGGCGGGGCGGTTTCACCGACTTCGAACTGAAGCGGGCACGAAATCAGTGCCTGGCCCAGTTCCTGTCGGACTTCGAAACCCCTCTCGATCAGGCCGTCCAGCTTGGTCTCCTCGAGTCCCTGGTCGGTTTCGAGTATTGGAATTCTTAC
>RPQK01000108.1 GCA_003819755.1 Acidobacteriota bacterium
CGAGGTTTCGGCTTGCCGCCCGCTAAGACAAATCCGGCACTATGTACGGCGCCCGCTCCTCTTCGCGTTTTATCAGGGCGTTTGCCTCCTTGTCCCCGACAAACATCTCCCGGCGCCCGTCGAAGGTCACCTCCCGGCCCACTCGATACGAAATATTCCCGAGTATGGGCAGGACGCTCGAACGGTGTCCGACCTCAATTTCGCAGTTCAAATCGCTCCGCTTGCCGGATCGTACCGCCTGGATGAAATTCCCGAAATGGCCCGGCTCGCCGTCACCGACGGTATCGAGAGGATTGGGAACCTCTTCTTTGAAATTCTTGGAATCCGGCCCTGGTTCCCCTTTGCGGCCCATGAACGTCTTCCAGTCGCCGCCGTCAATCTCCATCCAGCCTTCGCTACCGTAGAACAGGTTCCCGATTTTAGCCGCCCCCTCCGCATTGGTGTAGAGCCCACGGGTCGCAAACTCGAGGATTGTGCCGTCGGCATACTCGTAGATGCTCGTCTGGGTGTTGGGAGTGTTCTGGGCGGAGTTGTGGGCAAAGCAGCCGCCAAATGACCTGATTCTGACCGGGTACTCGTCTTTCCCCAACCCCCACCGGGCGATATCGAACTGATGCGGCCCCTGGTTGCCGGTATCCCCGTTTCCGTACTCGAATTGCCAGTGCCAGTTGTAGTGGAAGCGGTTCCGGTTGAACGGACGATTCCGGGCCGGGCCAATCCATTCGTCGTAGTGAACCTTGGCGAGGTACGCCGGAGTGTAGGAGGGCATAGCACCGCCCTCGCGGGTCAGAGTGAACTTCTCCCCTTCGGCCATGGGCCCATCCGGGTAGCGTCCGATGTCCCCGCGCGGCTTGAAGCAGAGGCCGCGGGCCATGTAGATCTTTCCCAGCTTGCCGCTTTGGAGGAACTTCATTGCTGCAATCGTGGAAGGCCGCGATCGGCTTTGAAAGCCGACCTGCACCAGGACATTGGCCGCCCGGGCGGCGTTGATCATCTGGCGCCCCTCCCAGATACCCCACGTTGACGGCTTCTCGACGTAGACGTTCTTGCCGGCCAGGCAGGCCCAGATGGTTCCGAGCGCGTGCCAATGGTTTGGAGTGGCAAAAGAGACAGCGTCAATCTCTTTATCATCGAAGACCCGGCGCATGTCCCAGACGGTGACGGGAGCATAGCCGTACTTGTCCTGAATAGCCTTCACGCGGGTGGGAAATACGTTCTCGTCGATATCGCACAGCGTGGTGATCCGAACGTTTTCCATGGGAGCGAACCCGTTGATATGAGCTCCGCCGCGCCCCCGAATGCCGACGATCGCAATATTGACCCGATCGTTAGCCCCGAGTACCTGTCTGGTTTTTGTCGCTACCACCGCCGCAGCGGCCGCCCCTTTAATGAATCCCCTTCTGGTCAGGTTGTCGTTCGCCATAGGTCCTCCCAAGTTAAGAATCCCAGCACCTGCATTCTGTCGCACGACGCCCGGCGGTTGCAAGCCAGGGAATTGACCGGTCAGACTGACCCGCAGTACAGTCAAGCTCCTGGGAGAAAGTCATGACGGAGAGAACCACCAGACGTGGATTTGTGAGGACTGCGGGCTTGGGGGCAGCCAGTGCCGGCCTGTACCGCGCGGTCGAGCAGCAGGAGAAGCCGATACAGGGTTTTGAGCGCGAGGCCGAGGACCCGAATGCATCCAAGGACTGGAAGCCGGTGTCCGACCGGCGGATTCGGGTTGGCCTCGTCGGCTACGGGGTCTGTCGTTTCGCGGCTGAATTCAGCTTTGAACACCATCCGAACGTCGAGGTCCTCGCGGTCAGCGACCTGATCCCTGAACGGTGCACCAACCTGGCAAAAGCTGTGGGCTGCAACAAGACCTACCCTTCACTTGAAGAGCTCGTCAACGACGATCGAATTGAAGCGGTTTTCGTGGCAACGGACGCCCCGAGTCACGCGCGCCATTGCATCGAGGTTCTGAAACATGGGAAACACGTCGCCTCAGCCGTCCCTGCGGTCTACGGCTCACTCGAGGAAGCCGATCAGCTATTTGAGGCGGTGAAGAAGAGCGGATTGAAGTACATGATGTTTGAAACGTCCTGCTTCCACGCGGATCTGTTCGCCATGCGCCAGATCTTCGCCGCCGGCGGGCTAGGCCAGCTCGTCTATTCCGAGGGCGAGTATTACCACTACATGGAGGAGCCGATCGACTCCTTTCGAGAGTGGAGGGTCGGACTTCCCCCGCAGTGGTATCCCACTCACTCCAACGCCTATTACATCGGCGTCACCGGTGGAAGCTTCACCGAGGTGTCCTGCATGGGGATGCCCAGCCGGGTCAAGCACCTTCAGCCCGCGAACAACCGCTACGCGAACCCGTTCGGAACCGAGATCGCCCTTTTCAGAACCAGCGACGGCGGAACGGCCCGAATGGCCGTCAGTTGGGATACTCCCGGCTTCTCAGGCGAAATGGGCCGGATCCGGGGGCAAAAGGGCACGTTCTACGGAAAATACGAAGGCCTCGAGAGGAACCTACCCGCCGCCGCTCGCCCTCCTCTGCCTCCAAAAGTGAAACCCGGCGGCCACGGCGGCTCGCACGGTCACCTGATGAATGAGTTTGTGACGGCCATCCTCCAGGACCGCAAGCCCCTGGTCGACATTGCCATGGCCCTTAACCTGACCGTCTCAGGAATCGTCGCCCACCAGTCTGCGCTTAAAGGCGGCGAATTGATGAAGATCCGGCAGTTCACATCATAGGGAGAAGAATCATGACCCTTTGCAGGCTTCACATTTTGTGTCTGTATGTTGGTATCATGACCGGCTTGGCGTTCTGCACGCTCCAGGCGCAAGGGCCCGACTGGGAAAACCCGCGCGTCGTCGGCATCAATAAGGAAGAGCCGCACGCCACACTGATGCCTTTTGCTGACCGCGGGCAGGCGCTCTCGAAACCTCGAGAAAGTTCTCCCTATTACATGAGTCTCAACGGACCGTGGAAGTTCAACTGGGTCTCGGAGCCCGGGAAACGACCGGTCGATTTCTTCAAAACCGACTACGACGTCAGTGGGTGGAAAGAGATCCGTGTCCCGTCGAACTGGGAGATGCAAGGGTACGGAATCCCGATCTATACGAACATCACCTATCCCTTCAAGCGGGACGCGCCGCGCGTAACATCTGAGCCTCCGCCGAACTACACGGCGTACTCGCAGCGCAACCCGGTCGGGTCCTATCGGCGTACTTTCTCCGTCCCGGCAGCGTGGCAGGGCCGGGACATCTTCGTGACCTTCGACGGCGTTGACAGCGCCTTCTATCTCTGGGTGAACGGAGAGAAAGTCGGTTACAGCGAGGATTCGCGTCTGCCGGCCGAGTTCAACATCGCTCGATACTTGAAGCCGGGTGAAAACACGATAGCGGCCGAGGTTTATCGATGGTCCGACGGCAGTTACCTGGAAGACCAGGATTTCTGGCGGATGAGCGGGATCTACCGTGACGTTTTCCTATGGTCGGCGCCCAAGCTACATGTTCGCGACTTCGAGGTGAAGACGGTGTTCGATGCCAACTATCTGGATGCCGTCCTCGAGATCCGGGCCCAGATCCGCAACAGTTCCGATCAACCAGCCGACTGTTCGCTAGCCCTGGAGCTCCTCGATGCCGGCAAACCTCTGTTCCCCAAACAGACCCGGCCCGCAACGGTCGCGCCGGGTCAGACGAGTGCCGTGTCTTTCAGCGTTCCTGTGAAGGCGCCCCGGAAATGGTCGGCTGAGACGCCCAATCTCTACCCGCTTCTGCTGACTGTCAGCGGCACGAACAGCCAAGTACTTGAGATCATCCCCGGGCGTGTCGGTTTCCGTCAGGTGGAGATCAAAGGCGCGCAGATCCTGATTAACGGCAAAGCGGTCTACTTCATGGGTGTCAACCGGCACGAGCATGACCCCAAAACGGCGCATTACGTGACCCGGGAGTTGATGGTCAAGGACATCCTGCTGATGAAGCAAAACAACCTGAACGCGGTGCGCACCTGCCATTACCCGGACGTTCCGGCTTGGTATGAGCTTTGCGACGAGTACGGTCTCTACCTGATCGATGAGGCGAATATCGAGACGCACGGCTACGGCGCGGATCCCAGGAATAAGCTCGCTCATGACCCGGAATGGAAAGAGTGTTTCATCGACCGCGCACGCCGTATGGTCGAGCGCGACAAGAACCATGCGAGCGTCGTGATCTGGTCGCTGGGGAACGAATCCGGCGACGGACCCAACCTGAAAGCGGAAGCCGACTGGATTCGAGCGCGCGACTCTCGCCCGGTTCATTACGAAGGCTCTTCTTCCTCCGGCGGAGACGGCCAGGCGACCGATATCAACTCCTGGATGTATCCACCTCCGAACACCCTGGCCCGCAGCCAGCAACGCTTCCCGGACAAGCCTTTCCTTTTATGTGAATACGCGCATGCCATGGGCAACAGCGTCGGCAACCTCCAGGAGTACTGGGACGAATTTGCCAGGCACCCGGCCATGCAGGGGGGCTTCATCTGGGACTGGGTTGATCAGGGAGTCCTGCGGACGGACGAGAAGACTGGAAAGAGCTATTTCGCTTACGGCGGTGACTTCGGCGATTTTCCCAACGACGCCAATTTCTGCCTGAACGGGCTTGTCCAAGCCGATCGAACGCCACACCCGTCCCTTGAGGAGGTGAAGAAGGTCTACCAGCACATCAAGGTCCATGACGTCGATGCCCGCAGCGGCAAACTTGTTGTGGAGAACAAGTACTTCTTCACGGACCTTTCGCTTTTCGAAGGACACTGGCGGCTCACAGATGGCGGGGCGGCCATCCGTTCAGGAAAGCTGCCAAGGCTGAACACGCCGCCCAGAAGTAAAACCGAGGTCACTGTTCCCATCGGCGCACTCCCTGCGTTGCTTTCGGGCTCACACCTGGTCCTCACGGTCTCCTTCACTCTTCCAAAGGAGACGAGTTGGGCCAAGGCCGGACATGAGGTCGCCTGGGATCAGTTCGTGCTGGGCGAAAAGCCCAGGGAGGCGCTACGCGGTTCATCCCGGCTCGAGCTCAAGCAGACATCGGAGTCAATAACCGTAACAGGCCAGGGGATCTCAATTCGGATAAATGGGCGCAACGGGCAGCTCGAATCGTACCAGTCCAACGGGCTGGAACTGCTGGCTGTGCCGCTGATTCCCAATACCTGGCGAGTTCCGAACGACAATCAGTATCGCAACAACTTCGTCACCCGTTACGCAATCTGGAAGGATGCCGTTCAAGAGCGGGAAGTGACATCCGTGACAGCCGCCCAGAAGAGCGACGGCGTGGTGGAAGTTGTCGCAAAGATGACCCTGCCCAAGGGCCGGGCCGACTACACGATGACCTACACAGTCGACGGTGGAGGCGGCCTGGACGTCAAGGTTGATTTCCGGCCGAAGGAAGGTCTGACTGGTTTCATGCCTCGACTGGGGACCCGTATGGCGATCCCGAAGAACATCAACCGAGTGATCTGGTACGGACGGGGCTGGCACGAGAACTACTGGGACCGGAAGACCGGATCGAAATTCGCCAGTTACACAGCCTTCAGAGTCGAGGACTTGGTATATCCCTATCCGCGATCCCAACAGAACGGCAACCGCACCGACGTGCGCTGGCTCAAATTCACGGACGAAACCGGGCGCGGCTTCAACATCTACGCTGATTCCGTGTTTCAGTTCACCGCCCGGCCTTACTCCATGGAGGACCTGGCAGCGGCAACCCACGACTACCAGCTCCCGCGGCGCGACTTCAACGAGATTCTGATCGACCACCAGCAAATGGGCGTCGGCGGTGACAACAGCTGGGGCGCGCGGGTTCACGACGAGTACTGTGTGAAGGTGCAGCCGTACACGCATTCGTTCAGAATCGAGCCGGTGAAGAAATAGCCTGGAACTTTTGACTTTTGAGCGCAAGGAATGGGGGCTGCATTTCGGCAACGGTTGACCGTTTCTCACAGAGCCGCGAGAGCTGCAGTCAACTCCCGCAGGAGTTCAGGACTATTTGGCGTACTCACGAGACCTGCTCCTGGTCGGGGACGACGAGGACTGAACAATCAACCTGTTTCAGGACCTGGAGAGTCACGTCCTCGGGTTCAAACAGTGCGCCCGCGTGCGGACCGTGACCGCCGAGGACCAGCAAATCCCAATCTCCCTGCGCGGCCTCCCGGACGATCGCTTCCGCCGGGCTTTGAGCCTCGACCAGCCGAGTGTCGACATGGACGTCGAGACTGCCGAGCGTCGATGCCGCATTCGCCACATGCTCGCGGGCGGAGGCATCGTTTGAGTTAGGGGTGAGAACGTGCAACAAGGTGACACTGGCCCTCACCCTCCTGGCCAACCAGGCGGCCATTCTCACATCGGTCTTTCCGGGCTCTCCGGCGGCCGTACAGACCAGTATCCTTTCGATCGGCTTGAAATCCCTGGCGGTAATCAGCAGCGGCACCTCCGCACCCTCCAGTATCCGCGTCAGCATCCTGGCAATGCCGAGATGCGACATCTTCGCGTCCGCCTTTGAGCGGGTAAGCAGCAGGAAATTGTAGATGTGAGCCGTCTGCTCCCGAATCAGAACTTCGCTGCTCTTTCCTTCCGGCAGAAGCACGTTGGCTGCCTGCACGCCGGCCTCAGTCAGACGCCGTTGCACCTCGTCGCGGACCTTTTCGTCCCTTTCCTGGTCCTTGCGATTCCTCAGAACCGTGACGCTGCCGTCCAGTCTGGAAGCCAGCCAGCCCCCCATCGCCAGGTGAGAGATCCCTTCGCTCGCCCGGTTATCGAAGACCAGCAGACGTGGTCTGGGGGGATTCAGAAAAGTCCAACCCCTCACGGACACGAACTGTTCCCCCGGCTCGAGCGAGGTCTCGGCAGGCAGCTCCGCTTCGAGAATCCACTGCTCCTGTCCGAAACTCGGAGGAGGGGCAAGCTGGCGCCATCCCCGGAGGCGGGGAACGCGAACGCGCACTCGTCGGAAGGACCCTGAAAAGACCTGATCCGCAATCACACCCCTGCCCAAAACCGGTTTGCCGTCAGCAGGCGGCTCCTTCGTCAGCCGCACCTGTTCCGGGCGGAAGAAGATATGGGCCATCTGAGACTCTTCCCTCGGCATCTCCGAGCAGCTTCGGGTGGCGATCGGACCCAGAAGGGCTTCAGCTCTGCCCGCCGGCGCAGAGAGCAGGTTCCCGCCACCGAGGAAGATGGCGACGAACGCCGATCTGGGACAGCGGTAGAGCTTTTCTGGATCACCGGTTTCCAGCAGCCTCCCACGGTCCAGCACCCCTATCCTGTCCGCCACCTCGAAGGCCTCGTCCTGATCGTGAGTGACCAGGATGGCCGTGACCTTGAGCCGCTTCTGGACTTCGCTGAGAGTTCGGCGGAGGTGAGCTCTGATCTTGACATCGAGCGCTCCAAAGGGCTCGTCGAGCAACAGAACTTTAGGCTGATAGGCCAACGCTCGGGCCAGAGCCACCCTCTGCTGCTGGCCGCCGGAGAGCTGCCGGGGCATCCTATGACCCAGGCCCGCCAATCCGACAATTTCGAGTAACTCCTCAGTCCTTCGGATCCTGGGAACCTTGCCCATTCCTCGAATCTTCAGCCCGAACTCGATGTTTGCGGCGACCGTCATGTGGGTGAAGATCGAGTAGTTCTGAAAAACAAACCCGATCCCGCGTTGCTGCGGCGGGGCATGCGTCACGTCCGAGCCGTGGATCATTATCTTGCCCTCGTCGGGGAAAGCGAGGCCGGCGATCATGCGGAGGACGGTGCTCTTCCCGCTGCCACTCGGGCCCAGGAGGACGAAAAGTTCGCCGTCCAGAACCTCGAGATTCACGCGGTCAACGACGACGTGCCGCCCGAATCGCTTAGATACCTGGCTGAGGACAATCGACACAGATTGCTCCCGTTGACGCTTCGGAGGACGATAGCATTGTAATATGCGGGCGGAGCCGAGGGCCAAAAATGTGACGGTTGCGGCTCTCGGTGGCTGCAGGCCAACGTCCGGTCTGCCCTCAACGCCTCGCCGGTTGGCGCACGGCCGGCTTCTACTTCCCCAGGCAGCACTTCTTGTACTTGCGGCCGCTGCCGCAGGGGCAGGGGTCATTGCGGCCGGGGATCGCAGGGCCTCGAACTGCCGGTTGCCCCCGACGGCTCTCCGCCGCGAGCCGCTCGAGGTGGGGCCGGCTGTGGATAAAAAAACGCTTCAGTCCGGCACAAAGATAATTCAAACCCGGTTCGCCGTCCGGCGTTCTTATGAATCGATCCTTGGGACAACCGCCGTTGCACATGGGCCTGACTTCACAAGACCGGCAATACCGGGGTAACGTATCGAGCTTCGCCTGCCCGAAAGCTCTTTGCTCTTTGCTGTCGAGCAAATCGACGAGTCCGGTTTCCCGAATGTTTCCCACCCGGTGCTCGGCGTCCACATAGTGATCGCAGGAATAGAAGTCGCCGTTGTGTTCGATGACCGGGATTTCGCCACAGGTCTTGCGGAAGAGGCAGAGCGAATGGTCGAGTCCCAGCGCCGGCCTGGCTGCCTCCTCAAAGGTGTGCACGTAGATCCGCCCGACATCGCCCTGCAGCCATTCATCAAAAACCGCGCACAGAAAGGCGCCGAACGCCTGCGCGGGGACTGTGCAGGAAGTCACTCCGGTCGAGGGCCCCGGGCCCGGTTGCACGACCGGCAGAAAGCTGATGTACCGCGCGCCGATCGATCGAAAGAAGCCATACGCCTCGTGCGGATGCAGCACATTCTGGTCGTGGACCACGCACAGGATGTCACACGCGACCCTGTGGCGCTGGAGCACGTTGAAGGCGGCCATCGCCTGGTCGTGGGAGCCCCGAGCACCCCGGCTGACGCGGTATCGATCATGCAGCTCCTTCGGGCCGTCGAGACTGAGTCCGACGCCAAACCCCTCAGCCGCGAGAAACCGGGCCCAGTCGTCGTCGAGAAGAAGTCCGTTGGTCTGGATCCCGTTAAAGATCCGCCGGCCGGGCGGGCGGTGTTCGCGCTGTATCGAGACCACCTTGCGAAAGAAGTCGAGGCCGGAGATGGTGGGCTCTCCCCCGTGCCATGAGAAGCTCACGGTTTGACCCACAGAGGCCTCGATATGCTGAACAATGTACTGCTCGAGCAGATCGTCCGGCATACGCCGGGGAGCGCCCTCGGGATAGAGGCTCTGTTTCCCCAGGTAGTAGCAATAGGAACAGGCCAGATTGCAAGCCGCGCCTATGGGTTTCGCAAAAATCTGGAATTCGCGGGAAGCCGCAACCACGCTCTTATCCTCCGGCAGCCGCGGGGCATCCCATATTTACACTTGTATCCCCGGTCCGGCCGCGGTAAAGATAAAGTATCAAAACTAAGGACTGATCCGCTACCGCTTCCAGCTTTCTGCGGATGCCGACCAGGGGAGGGACACCGTGGAAAAGAAGATCGTTGACCTGTGTAGTCAGTATGTTCGGGGGGATTTCGACCGGCGAGCTTTTCTCGACCAGCTGGGCCGGATTGGGGCAGGGGCGACGGCCACCTTCGGGCTCTTGGCAGCCTTGAAGACCGATGCGCGAGCGCAGATAGTTCCCCAGGATGACGCGCGACTGGTGGCGCAAAAAGTCGAGTACGACGCCCAGGGAGTGAAGATCAGCGCCTATTTGGCCCGCCAGAAAGAGGACAAGAAGCGCCCCGCGATCCTGGTCATCCATGAGAATCGAGGTCTGAACCCTCACATCCAGGATGTTGCCCGCCGCTTTGCGCTTGAGGGCTTTCTCGCCTTGGCGCCCGATATGCTGTCGCCGGTCGGTGGGACGCCCGCAGACCCGGCTGAGGCGCCGCGGATGATCGGCTCGCTGAAGCCTGAAGAGACCGTCTCTCGCCTCGCCGCCGGTGTCGCTTTCCTCGCGAGCCATCCCTCGTCGACGGGCAAAGTCGGAGTGGTGGGCTTCTGCTGGGGAGGCGCGATGGTCAACCGGCTGGCCGCAGCGGGCGCCGGGCTCCAGGCGGCTGTGTCGTACTACGGCAGCCAGCTTCCTCCCGAGGAGGTACCCAGGATTTCGGCGCCTCTTCTCTTGCACTATGCCGAGCTCGACACCCGCATTAACGCCGGCATTGCCGGGTTTGAGGCGGCTCTCACCGAAAACAAGAAGGTTTACGAGAAGTACATGTACGAGGGTGCCAACCACGCCTTCAACAACGACTCGAATCCTCAGCGGTACAACAAGGAGGCGGCGACACTCGCCTGGACGAGGACGATTGCTTTTTTTAAGAAGTACCTGGTGTGATTGATGGAAGGACCAGAAGGACCGGAAAGACCTGAAGGACGAGAGGGATTTTTCTGTCCTTCAGGTCCTTCCGGTCCTTCACCGTTAAGACACCTGCCTTCACCCCTTATTACTTATTATTACTTCGCCCGCCCGAACTGATCTGCTAACTTCTGCCTATGGGAAACACTTTGTTTGATTTGACTGGGCGAGTGGCTATTGTGACGGGAACCAGCCGTGGACTCGGGCAGTACATGGGCCGGGCGTTGGCGAATGCCGGGGCAGACCTGGTCACTACGAGCCGGAACGTCGAGACGTTGCGTGACTTCCAGTGCGAGATTGAGAAACTCGGGCGGCAGGCTTTCCCCGTCGAGCTGGATGTCAGGGACTACGACAGTATTCAGCGGATGGTCGATCGTGCGATTGGGCATTACGGGAGGATCGATATTCTCGTGAACAACGCCGGCTGCAATGTTCGTAAGCCTTCGGTCGACATCACCTGGGACGACTGGAACCTGGTTGTGGATACCAATCTCCGGGGCACCTTCTTCGTTTCGCAGGCCGTCGCGCGTCACATGATCCCGAGGGGATACGGCCGCATCGTCAACATCGGATCGGTGACCAGCGTTTTTGGATATGCCGGCCTTGCCCCTTACGGCGCAAGCCGCGGCGGCACCCGGCAGCTCACGATGAGCCTGGCCGATGATTGGGGCAAGCACGGGATCACGGTCAATTGCCTCGCGCCTGGCTGGTTCAAGACGGCTCAAAACGCCGTGATGTACGAAAACAAAGAATGGGTTGATTATCTGGTCGACCGAATTCCACTCAAACGCCCCGGCCAGCCGAACGATCTTGACGGAGCGGTCGTCTTCCTCGCTTCGGACGCGAGCCAGTACGTGACCGGTCAGACCCTCCTCGTCGACGGCGGAATCTCGACCGGCTCAACCCGCGCGCTGCCGAAGAAGTGAATTGGCGAGACGGTGTCCCGGCTCCATACTTGAACTCCCCCGTCTCCCCGCATTACGCTCCCTGATGATGAAGGCACTTTACGTAATTTTGGCGATTACCTTGAGTTTCACGGCGCTCTCCGCGCAGCCGCTCCAATATCACGTTGTGAGCGCGAACGATTGGCTTTACCCCGATACGCAAGTCCCTGCTTCGCCCCTGCACACGATCGATCTGCACTCCGCACGTGGCGCCCGGACCGCGTTCCAGGTGCTCCTCCAAGGGACAAAAGCCGGGGACCCGCTCCAGCTCAAATACGAGGGCAAACTGGCACCTGAGCTCTACCAACTCGTGGACGTTAACGTCCCTGAGAATTCCGGTCCTCCTTGCAGCGCCATACCGCCCGATCAGCCCAAACCTGAGTATTCGATCCGCAAGGCTCCGTACCGGGTTTACGAAGCCCTTCGCCCGATCCACGGCGGTGATAAGGCGCGCGGTGAGACCGAGGCATTCTACGTCTCGTTCCGCGTGCCGACGGACGCTACTCCGGGGAAGCAGAACGGTCAATTACGTATTCAGGCCGGAGAGCGGACGGCGGAAGTTAAGCTCTCTCTCACGGTCCACACAGCAACGGTGCCTGAGCAGGGCCATTTGCGCGTGACGAATTGGTTCAGCCTGCCGGCCATGGCGCGTCTGCATAAGCTCGAGCCTTGGTCCGAAGGACACTGGGAAATGATTCGGCGCTACGCCCGAATGATGCGGCGCGGACGACAAACTGACTTTATTCCGGTGCGACCCGAGGTGAAAAAGACCGACCAGGGGGGCTGGCAATTTGATTTCTCTCGAACGGAACGAATGATCAAGATGTTCCTGGACGAGGGCTTCACCCATATCGAGCTTCCGCATATCGCCCACCACGATCGGCGCAAGGAAGCTATCTCACCGTTTGTCGTCGACATTGCCGGCACGCCCGCCGCCGGGACTTCGCGCGAAGCCTACGCGTTCCTTTCTGAGTATCTGAAGGGCTGGGCGCAGATGCTGCGCCGAAATGGATGGTACGACAAAGCCACCCAACATGTCGTCGATGAGCCGAATCCCAAGAATTTCGCCGATTACCGGATCATGGCCGGCACCGTTCGCAAGTTCCTGCCGGGCATCCCGTTGATCGATGCGCTTGGCAACGCCACGCTCGACGGCGCGGTCGATATCTGGGTCCCGCTCAGCGAAAGCTACGAAAAGGACGTCGCCGGTTTCGAGGCGCACCGTCGCCGGGGCGACATCATTTGGTTTTACACCTGCTGCGATCCCAGCGGTTACAGCCTGAACCGCTTTATCGACACTGAGCTTCTCCGGACGCGGCTGCTTCACTGGGCCAATTGGAAATACCGCCTGGACGGCTACCTCCACTGGGGCCTCAACCAGATTATCGAGGAGCAGCACCCGTTCGAGAACACCTGCCCGCCGCACGGCCCCTACAAGGATTTCCACTTACCTCCGGGCGACTCCCACATCGTCTACCCGGGAGAAGAAGGGCCTTGGTCGAGCGTCCGGTTCGAGGCTATGAGCGCCGGGATTGAAGACTACGAACTGCTGCGCCTGGTGGGGAGGCGAGACGAAAAACTGGCCGACGAGATCTGCACTCAGCTCGTCAGGACTTTCACCAACTACGACTCCACCGTCGCGGGATTTGACGCGGCGCACCGCCGCCTGCTTGAAGAGGCAGGGAAAGAGAAATAGCCGTGACACGATTGCTTCTTGTAATCACCTTCGCTGCTTTGTTCGCAGCCTTCGCTAAGGCGGAAACCAAGCCCCCCGACACCGTGGTCTCCGTCGATCTGAACCGCTACCAGGGGAAATGGTACGAAATCGCCCGCTTGCCAAACCGGTTTCAGAAGCAGTGCGTCGGAAATGTGGCGGCGACTTATCGGTTGCGCGCCGACGGGAAGATCACGGTCCTGAACGAGTGCAAGCTCAAGGACGGAACCACCGACCGGGCAGAGGGAATCGCCCGGTTGCCCGACGAGGGAGGGCCAACATCTAAGCTTAAAGTGCGCTTTGCCCCCTCGTTCCTCTCGTTTCTCCCGTTCGTCTGGGGAGATTACTGGGTCCTCGACCTGGCGCCTGATTACAGCCACGCTCTGATCGGTGATCCCGCCCGCAAGTACATGTGGATCCTGGCGCGCTCGCCTAAAATCAGCGAGCAGACCTACGAGCAGATTGTGGCGAAGGCGAAGACGCAGGGGTTCGCGGTGGATCAGCTGATCAGGACGAAGCAGGAGTGAACCGATTGACGATTTACGATTGACGATTGACGATTCAGGAGACCCGCACGATCGTCGAAGCTTCTTAATCGTCAATCGTAAATCGTCATTCGTTCACGCTACACCTCTCACTGCTTGGCAA
>RPQK01000109.1 GCA_003819755.1 Acidobacteriota bacterium
AGGAAAGTAGCCGGGGGTGGAGCCGTTTTTCAGGCGACACCCCCGGGAAATAGGCAATAAAATCCCCCACTCCGGCAGGAGTGGGAGGAGGGACTCCTCGCACCCCTGCCGGGGTGCGTTCTTACTTCTGCGTCGTTTTCCGGGGGTGTCGCCTGAAAAACGGCTCCACCCCCGGCTACTCTTCTTGCACGCCTCCGGCGTGCGAAAGTTGCCGGGTATGTGTATTTTCGCCAAAGTCCCGCTCTCACGCCTCCGGCGCAAGATAGGCGCACAGCTTCAACACCCGCGTCGGGCGCGGCTCTGTGAGGTGGTGGCTTACTCCGTTTCCCACTTCACAATCTTCAGATCCAGCACGAAGATCGAATAGATGACGGGCACCAGGAGCAGGGTGACGACCGTGGCCAGAGCCAAGCCGCCGATCTGGGCGTAACACATCGGCTCCCACAGAGGCCCGCCGTGCAGAGCCAGCGGGATCAACGCCGTGACTGTCGCTCCGACTGTGATCAGGATGGGCCGCAGCCGCATGATCCCGGCGTCGAGAAGCGCTCGCTCGAGCGGCTCGCCCTGCTCATGCTTCTCCTCGATGAAGTCGAAGAGGACGATGACGTGGCTGACGATAACGCCAATCAGGCTGATGATCCCCAGGAACGCCATGAAACCGAAGGGAGCGCCCATAATCCACAGGGCTCCGACCGCCCCAACCATCCCCGACGGAATGGCGGCGAACACGATCAGTGGCTTAACCGCGTGTTTGAACTGCAACACGAGGGCCAGGAAAATGGCCACGACCGAAATGATCAGCACCAGGACCAGGTCGCGGAAACCTTCCTTGCGTGCCTCCTCCTCGCCCCCAATCTCGAGGCGATAGCCCGGCGGCAGTTGCTCTTGAAACCGCGCCAGCGCCGGTCGAACTTCCGCCATGACCTCTGAAGGGAGGACGCCTTCACCGGGCATGCAGGCCACAGTGACGGTGCGGAACTGGTTCCTTCGCCGCAGCTTTTCAGTCTGCATTGAATAGGAGATGTCAGAAATCTGGCGTAATGGCACCTTTTGAGGACCTTGAGACGAGTAGACGTACAGGTTCCTCAAGGCATCAAGCCCGGCGCGCTCTTCAATCCTCAGCCGTGCCGCGACCGGTATCTGCTTGTCTCCCTCCCGGAGCACCGTGAGCGGAAACCCGCTTATGCCGCTGGCGGACGCCAAGGCGACGTCCAGGTTGCTGATACCGGAGAGGTTGGCCCGGTCCGGGTTCGTTTCGAGCGCAACCGTAAAGGCCTGGTCACCCCAGTCATCGCGAACCCTGGCCGCCACCGGCGTTGACTTGAAGATCGTTTTGACCTCCTCGGCCATCTGCCGAAGGTAGTCAATATCGGTGCCGGAAATTCGAACCGCGATCGGAAGACCGATAGCCTTCCCCGACTCCAGTTGCCGCACATCCATCCGGGTTCCCGGAATCCGCGCGGACAGTTCCCTCTGCAGGGGCTCAATCAGCTGGGAAGTCAGGTGCTTGTCGCCGACCTGGATGATGATCTGGGCGTAGTTCAACTGCTGCATTTCGGGGCTGACTGAGAACCAGAACCTCGGCCCGCCGCCTCCGACGAACGTCGTCAGGGACTTGAGCAGCGGACCGGATTCCCCCGACTCGTGTCCGTGCTCCCGACCAACGCGGTCTACGACTTCCTCTATCACCTGCTCAGCCTTCGCCGCCGCCCGATCGGTCGAGGAAAAGGGAGCGTCCTCCGGCAACCAGACATCGACAAAGGACAGGTAGGAGAGGTCCTTGGGAAAGAACTGCATCTTGAGCTGGGACATGAAGAAAGCCCCGAGAACGAGAAAGGCCATCGAGGCGCCCGCTACCTGCCACCGGTGCCTGATCGCCCACTTCCCTACGCGGGCATACAGCGTCGCAAACTTGCGGGTGCGGACGATCCGGGTATCCTCGACCGAGGCCTCTCCGGCAGGGCGCAAGATGTAATACCCCAGGAACGGAATGAAGGTCATTGAAACAATTCGGGAAGCGACCAGCGCACACGTCAGAACGATGGGAAGGCTGTACAGGAACTCGCCCGTCGACCCTTTCAGCAGCAGAAACGGCAAGTAGGCGACGATATTCGTCACTGTTGCGAACAGAATGGCGGTGGCCAGCTTAGTCGGGCCCAGCCAGGCGGCGATCGCGCGGGGATATCCGCGAGCCAGCCCCCGTTTGATGGCGTCCCCCGCGACAACCGGATCGTCCACCAGCAAGCCGAGAGCGATGATCAACGTCGCGATCGAAACCTGCTGCAGATCGATCCCCAGCACATGCATCATCCCGAAAGTCAACGCAAGCGTGATGGGGATGGAGAGAGCCATCAAGAGGGCCGATCGCCATTCCCAGAACCCGATCAGAGAGACCAGGATTACAAGAAGGATGGCTTCGTAGAGGCTCCTCATGAACAGGCTGATGTTCTCCTTGACCTGCAGCGGCTGATCCGAGGTGCGGGCGAGGATCAGGTCAGGCGGAAGCCTTGTCCCCAGTTCCCCGAGAGCACGATCCACCGCCTGCCCGAACCCTTCTATCATTTCCCCCGACCGCATCTGGATGGAGAGGGTAACGGCGCGGGTGCGGTTCCAATTTCCCCCGCTGTCGCGCCAATTGTAGAAATTCAGGTAGCGCGGCGGAGCGTTGTAGCTTCGGAAGATGTCCGCGACGTCACGCAGGTAGACAGGAGAGCCCGTCGGTGAGGCGGCGACCGTCACGTCACCGATCTCTCGTTCGGAAGTGAATTCACCCGAAGGCTGAATCGATATGTTCTTGCCTTCAACGTCCAGCCGCCCCCCGGCCAGTGTGATATTGCGCGCGCCGAGCACCTTGGGGAGGACTCCGGGAGTCAGTCCGTAGGAGGCCAGCCGTTCTTGAGAGTAGACCAGGAACACCTTCTCGTCCAGTATCCCCGCTCGGTTTACCTTCGACACCTGCGGCAGACTCTTCAACGTGCGCGCGATCAGGTCTGTGAACTGATCGAGCTCCCGGTAGCTGTACTTTTCTCCGGCCGCTTGCGTAAGTCTGACTTGCGCCTCGGCAGGATCCCGGACTACGACCGGCTTCCAGACATCGGGAGTCTGGTCCGATTCGCTGAACGCGCTGGCCATGAACGTCTGGATGCGGCTGAGCAGAGTCGATTCATCAACATTTGTCTGCAGGTCGATACCCACGAATCCCGAGCCCTCTATGGGCCGTACGTCGCCCGCCCAGTCAACCTCGCGGAGGTAGGTCCCCATCATGGCCAGCCGTTCTCGCAGCAACCTGGCCGAAAGGGCGGTTGGGAAACACTGGACGACAGTCAACCGCTGTCCGCCGGTCGCCTTCTGACCGCCTTTGGCCAAAGCCCGCTCGCGCTCGATAGCCATTCGGATGGACGCAGCGCGAAGCCCAATCTCGATGTCGTCGGTGCGCGGGCTGGCGACCGTAAGCATCAAGGCCGCAGTATCGCCAAAGTCTTTAATGAAGGTGATCGGCCCCGCGCCGTCCGGCAAGTCTCGAATCGAATCCAGGCGAAGCCTGATATCGTCGAACTCCTTGTCGGTCTCTCTGACTTGCTGGTCCAACTCAACGTAGACAACCGAGAGACTGCCCCGGGAAATTGACTCGATCTTTCTCACTTTCGAGTTGGAGGCCATCTGCGCTTCGATCTTGCTGGTTACCAGCTGCTCCATGCGCTCCGCCGGCGCGCCGGGCCACGGGGTAAGCGCGACCGCGGTTCGAACCCGTGTTTCAGGGTCCTTCCGTTGAGGCATGCTCATATAGGCGTACAGTCCCCAGAGGCAGGTGAAGACGAGCAGAACCCAGGAAATCTGGCGTGATTCGACGAAAAAGCGAGATGTGTTGCGGGTCTTTTCGATCATCTCGCGATCGCTGGTCGGGGTTTTCATAAGAACAGTCTCCTGAAGAATCGATCGGTGCCTCAAGCACAATCCGTTCGTAGTTCCGCCCTTTAGGCGGGCTTTTTGAAACGAAGCTCTTGCAGCATCCGCGATTCAAAAAGCCCGCCTAAGGCGGAACTGCGAACGGATTGTGCTTGAGGCACCGCATCCGATGCGCTGCCTTCTTCGCTTTCACCACGCCACAACCTGGACGCGATCGCCGTCTTGAACGATCGTGGAACCGACGGTCACGACCTTTTCGCCGGCGTTCAACCCCTTGGTCACGGCCACGCGGTTTCCGAACGTTTCACCGAGTGAGACCTCACGCAGCCGGCACACCTTTCTCCCACTGCCCTCGTCAACGACGTAGACCGCGTAAAGGTCCGAACCGCGTTTCGGGCGGACAATGGAACTGATCGGGATCACTGGGAAATTCGCCGGAGTCTCCCGGCCGGCAAGCTCAAGCGAACAGATCATTCCCATACGCAGTGACTTGGCCGATTTCGGCACCGCAACTTCCACATCGAAGACTCTCGTGCGCGGATCTGCGCTCGGGGCTATGGAAATGACCTGTCCCTTGATCCTCTGCCCCGGAATGGCATCCGTGGTCAGAGTCACCTCGGTGCCACCCCGCAATTGGCTGAGATCCACGTCAGGAACACCAAACACCGCTCGCAGCGATCCGGTGTCCGCCAGAATGAAAACCGGCCTGCCAGGGCCAACGAAAGTGCCGACCTCAGCCAGCCGCTTGACCACAGTTCCGCTGATCGGGGCGACGAGTACCGTGTCATTCCGAGCTAGCGAAGCCTCCTCGACGAGGGCGCCGGCTCCGGACAGCTTCGCCTTGATCGCATTGATCTGCGACTCGACCACCTGGACGCGGGCCTCGCTGACTTCGTTCTGAGTCTGGGCCGCTTCAAAGTCCCGTTTCGTGATGCTCTCCGTCTCAAACAGGTTCTTTGACCTCGTCAGCTCTTCCGCAGCCCGGGCTAGTGCGGCCTGCGCCTCTCGCAGTTGAGCCTCGGCTGTGGCGAGAGCCGACTTGGCCTCAGACATCTGTGCCTCAGTCTGGGCGACCTTGACGGCATATTCGTCTGACCTCAACTGACCGAGAACCGTTCCCTTGGCCACGTAATCGCCAGCCTGCAACGATCGCGGCCTTCCGTCGGCTCCCATGATGGTATGGAGCCTGGTGACGTAGCCGGCGACCCGAAAGCTGGTCTCGACTTGCGCAGCCGGGACGATCGAGGCGGTGTACCGAACTCCATGAGAGGGGGTGTGCAGTTCGACGGGCTGAACGCTTACCGGTACAGGCGGCTTTTCGGATACCGCACCCGCCTTGTCACAACTCGCAGAGACCAGGACTGCGAACAGTCCGGTCAGAAGGAGGACGATTCGGACATTCTGATGCGACCTTTCAGCCCTTCCCGGCCGATCGGCGGACAAGGCCGGAGTCGCAAGTCGGATTCGTGAAATTTTTCTCATCAGCTCTACTTCTCCTCACCAAGCGCTTTTTCCAAGTCCGCCTGAGCGGTCCAAAAAGACAACAAAGCCTGCTCGTTCTGGAAACGTGACTGTTCCAGCTCCGTCTGCGCCTGGAGCACATCCTTGAGCAACGAGAATTGTTGCTTGTACTTGTTGGATGCCACCCGCAGGTTTTCCCCCGCCCGCTCGCCGACCAGTTGAGCGATACGGAGAAGCTGACTGGCCTGCTGTACCTTTCGATACTTGGCCTCGACGTCAATGACCACGAGGCTCCGGGCTTCCTCGAGCCCGCTCCTGGCCTGTTCAATGGTCAGACTCTTTTCTGCCAGTTCTCGTTTCCGCCGCCCCCAGTCGTAAACTTCCCACTTAAAGACCACCCCGACGCCCGTAATATGCGTCGGCAGCATTTCGTTGAAGTTGAGCGGAGAGAAGTAGCTCAGGCTCAGACTCACCTCTGGGATGCGCTCCGCCCGCTTGATGCGTCTATCCAGCTCGGCTTGCTCCTGACGAACCAGGGCTTCGCGGAGCTCGGGCCTCTGTTCCAAGGCCCGTCGACGCAACTCAGACAGCTCCAGCCCTTCCGGGCGAGGATCCTCGAGCGGAGTAACCGAAAACGACGTGTCGACCGCACGGCCGAGGAGCATGTTCAGCTGCTGCTTCTGCGTGGCCATTTGGTCTTCGAGAACAAGCGCCTCGTACTCCGTTCGAGCCAGTCTCGTCTCGACGTCGAGCCGATCCGACTGCAGGGCGACCTTCTGCACCACGTATTCGCGGGTCACTCTGTTCAGCTCGTTAAAGAGCTCGATCCCCTGGCGCGCTGCCTTTAGGCCGTTCTCGGTGAGAAGAACCGCGTAGTACGCTTTCTTCACATCCGAGATCACCTTTTGGCGCTCAGCCCGGAGCTTTTGCTCGTTGGCCGCGATCTGGAGCTCAAGCTGACGCAGATTGAGTCCGATAATATGCTGCTGCGACAGGGGCTGGACGATCCGAGCGTTGACAATGGCCGTGGGGACTTTCCCGGTCACGATGTGGCTGTCGACCGGCGGAACCGGCCCCATTCCCGGGAAAGCGCCGAAGACTCCGCGCCGAAAGAAGAAATCGACGTCTCGCAGCTGCTGTGAGGCAAATATGTCGACGTTGAAGGCGGGGAGCCGGCGCGTTCTCGCCCCCGCGAGTTTCTCGGCCAGCTTGGCCCCTTCGAGCCGAAGCCGGACAATCGAGGGGTTGTTCTCGACAGCCTTCCCGAGCGCTTCGGTCAGGAACAGGGGCGGCGCGGAAACCTCTTCCGCGCACCAGCACGCGCGTCCTGACAAGGCGGTCAGTATCCCGAAGACAATAAGCGACTTCTGGGTTCTCTTCTTATGCACGAAGCAGCTCCAGTTTCAGGCGCATCTTCACGTCGTTGTCGACGTAGAGCGAGCCATGATATTGACGAACCGGGTGGATCTCCGACCCCTCGAGGACGGTGCTCCTTTCGGGAATCGCCGAATCACCCTTGGCCTCAAAGAGAATGTCCGCCTTCTTCCAGAGGCCTTCCCGTTCCTCACGTATGGTCAACTCGGTGATGGTCTTCAGGCCGTAACCGAAGATCGAGACGCTGGGGACCGAGCAATGGGCGCCGAGCTCGCGACGGAAAAGATCGGCGTCCTGGACGAGAGCGCGCTGGGATGGGGACAACCAGCGATCTTCCGCGAGGACGTTGACCTTTCGACCGGCCCGATCCAGCACGCACGGATAGGTCGGCAAGATCTGGTAAGCCGACGGGAAAGTGGAGAGAACCCGCCGGATCCGCTCATTCATTAAGCCGAAAGGAAGGATGTCGGGACCTATCATGAGGGTCGGAACAGCCTTCGGAACCCCGTAGTGCGGGCCGCCCAGGAAGACAATTCGCTTGACCTTCGCGTTCCCGCCCAGGCAATCGACGTAGTAACGACTGACCAGGCAGCCGAGACTGTGCGCAATCAGGGTGATCGGCCCTCGCGCCTCCGGGCTGCGTGCCTGCCAGGCTTCAATTGCCAGGCGCAGCTTGTGAGCCGAAACGCGGTTGTCCTGCCGCCAGTCATACGGGAACTCGAGGAGATTCTTTCCCCGCTCGTACCCTAACGCCTCTTCCAGGTGTTCGGTCAGCCGGCTGTACTGGGCCATCTTGATGACATTGGGAATAACCACGACTTCGCTGACCAGGCACTTGGCCTCGAGCGTACATTCTCCAGGAAGGCAGGCAATCTCGGGGTTGGTCAGAAAGTACTTGGGGTTGGGCCAGATTCTCTCGCTCCCGGCCCACAGTTCGGAACCCATCAACCCTGGGACTATCACAACCGGCCTTTGGCTGGCCAGTTCCGAAGGCGAAGGCAGCTCGCCGATCCCCAGGACGGTCAACTCCTCGGGCACAAACCCCTTCTTGAACACCATTCGGACATTGCCGATTCGAATGGTGTCCCCGTCCTCCAGGGCCTGCTCGGAAACCCGCTGCCCACGAACCCAGGTTCCGTTGGTGCTGTTGAAATCCCGGACGTAAAAAGAATCACCTCTGCGTTCAACAACCGCATGGCGCCGCGAGGCCTCGGCCGTGTTCAGAACCACTTCGTTCCTGGGGTCTCTTCCGATTTTGGCGACCCCATTTTTGAGGCTGACTTCGCTCGTTCCGCTCGCCGTATGGATAACCAACCGCGGGTCTCGGGTGTTGGTGACCTCTACGGCGAGAGAGGCCGGCTCTGCCTCAGACTGATCGAGGTCCGAGGCGATCCTCGTTGCACTCAATTCGGGACTTGGCTCTTCGGGAGGTATCTGAAATTGCAGAAGGCTGTCGCCTACCCGAATTGAGTCGCCGTGGTTGAGCCGCACCTCCATGACCCGCTGGCCGTTCACCCAGGACCCATTGGCCGAGCCGAGATCTTTGAGGGTGCAACTGTCGGGTGTGCATTCCAGACAGACGTGCGCCCGCGATATCCTCCCGTCCTCGATAACAATGTCACTGATTTGGGCGCGCCCGACCACCACTTTGCCAGGGCGCAGCACGAATTCTTCGTCGGGCTTGCCTGACCGGGACAGGATCAGCTTCCCGGGACTGCTCACAGCGCCATCCAACACGAACATCTCCCTCTGGATCGGACAGTCCTGGCCCTCGGGGCCGATTCCGCTGCCGCTGCCCAAGCCCCCCGAGGGTAGTTGGCCAGCGGTCAGCGCGCGTAGCGGGCAGCGAATTGGCACCAGTTGGATCACCGGCCGTCGAACGCGGCCGCATGACGTCATTGATCCGATTCTATAGCTAAGTTAGGCAACAAATCCACTTTTCTGCTTTTGGTGTATAATCGAAACACTGCACGGGTCCGCCCGGGGGGCGAGACTTGTGCTCTCTTGCCTCCCTGGGGGTGACCATGTTTCCAAAGCCTCGTTTGCTCGACGTTGTCGGGATCGTCCAATTCGTTCTGGCCGCTTTCTTTGTCGTCTGGCTTTTCACACCGGGTGGTGGCTCAAGCTTCGCCTGGCCGGTCCAGTCGGCACTCACGGCAGGGTTCCTCGGAACCGCGTTTATCTTGCGCGCCGCGCTGGGGCTGGCTATGTGGCATGAGAAATCCTGGCACCACCTGCGTTGGGTAGTCTGGGGAAACTACACGTTCCTGGGCCTGATTTTTCTCGGCACTTTCTGGCATTTGGACGAGATGAGTTGGAAGACCCAAGGCCTGCTGGCGCACGTCTGGGTGATCGCCTATATCGTGGAACCTCTTCTGCTCGTCCTGCGGGAACCACGCGACCCGCTCACCAAGGCCGCGCTATCGCCGGAACATTCCGGAGGTCCGCTCTTCCCGGGTCTCAGATTGACACTCACCGGAATCTACATGGTTGGTTTTACGGTGGCCGGAATTCTCTTCATCCACCCTGAGTTCGCCGATACCCGCTGGCCCTGGCCGCTTGATCCCTTTGACGCCCGGATCATGTCCGCCTGGCCCGCGGCCTGCGCCGTCTGGGCGGCGACCATGTACCTCGCCCGGGACTGGGCGGAGGTCAAACTGGGCGTGCAACTGCTCCTGATCCACGGCACTTCGCTGTTCGTTTTCTGGGCAGTGACTTTTCCTTCTTACGATCCTGCGCGGAACAATCGGTGGCCTTTCGGCGCGGTCGTCGGAATCGCCGCCGTATTGCTGGCCTATTACTATTGGCGGCAGGAGGCCGCGCGGCGCAAGGCGGCGGCGCCCCTCGCCTCTCGCGCGCCGGTCGAGGGCCGGATCATGGGCCCGTCGCCATCGTGACACTGGTCGGGCAACAGCTTCGCTTGTACTTAGGAGGAGACAGCCATGGAAATCGCAAAAGGGGTCTACAGCATGGGGAATTGGAAGGGGGGGCGGGTCCGAGCCTTTCTGCTCGACGACGGTCACGAGTTGACACTCGTTGACACGTTGTTCGAGACCGACGCCCGCCTGATTCTTGACCAAATCAAGCAAATCGGCCGCCGCCTGGAAGACTTGAAACGAATTGTCCTGACCCACTGTCACCGGTCGCACCTCGGCGGCCTGTTGACCCTCAAACGCATGACCGGCGTGCCCATCTTCGCTCATGAATGGGAGGCTGACCTGGTCGCGGGAAATCGCAGGCCCCAGACTCCGCCTTTCAGAATAATCCGTCCGTTTCGCACCCTTCCCCTGCTGGCCGGTTTAGCCTTGGGACTGGATAAGCACCCGGGTTGCCCAGTGGACAACTATCTACAGGATGGCGAGCAGGTTGGCCCCCTGGTCGTGGTCCGAACGCCGGGGCATACCCCCGGGCATCTCTCGTTCTTCTGGCCTGAGCGCAAACTGATGATTGCCGGCGACATTGTCTCCACCTGGCCGAGATTAGAACCCGGCTGGAAGGGCTTCATGCTGAACCTGCCGCAGCATCGCGACTCTGTCCGGCGTATGTGCGGATTCCGCCCCGAGGTTCTGGCCGTGGGCCACGGAGACCCGGCCATGGGCGTTCACGAAGACTCACTTGGTCAGTTGGTCGAGGCCGCCGACAAGTGGGTCAGAAAGGCACCCCAGCCGCAGTCGCAACCGGTTACTGCTCGCACAATCGGGAGCCAGCCGAGAAAACGGCAGACAGCTCACACGGACTGAGACACGGACGGACACGGGCAGCCCGTTTGCCCGTGTTCGTCCGTGTTTCTACCGCAGCCACTCGGGCAGGGGCATAGCTTCGGCCTCGTAGAGCTTACGCAGGCGTTGGTCGTAGTTCTTTTTCGCCTGCTGCTCCCAATAGAGAGGGATTGAAGCGTCTTCGGCCGTCGCTCCGCGGTCTCCGGTCTCTACCACCCAACGATCCAGAATTCCACGCAGCTGGCCCAGAGTCCGTCGATGCTCCGGCAAAACGGCCAGATTCACCAGCTCGTTTCTATCCCTGGTCACGTCGTAAAGCTCCTCGGCCGGTCGGACAGGAGCCATAAACTGCATTTGTACGGGAGTCAGCTTCCCTTCGCCGTGTAAGCGCCGCATGAGGCGCAAAACCGGATACTCCGTTTCCTTGTACCGGTTAAGCTGCGTATAAGGACGTTCCGGGTAGAAGTTCCTGATGTATTTGAACTGCGGGGTCCGGACACAGCGAATCCGGTCAACGGTCTCGTCGCACCGATCCCGGGCCGCGACGATGTAATCCCGTCGCCTCGCGTTCGGGCCAAGGAAAGCTTGCCCCTGCATCTTCGCCGGGATTGGAATACCGGCCAGCGCGAGCGATGTGGCGCCGAAATCAATGGCGCTGACCAGCTGGTCGTTCACTTTCCCAGCCTGACGACCGCCCGGTAACCGCACGATGAGGGGAACGTGGATCCCTTCGTCGTAGAGCCACTGCTTGCCTCGAAAGTGAGGCCTTCCGTTATCGCCGAAAAAGAAGATGATCGTCTCGTCTAGAAGCCCCTCGTCGGCCAATCGCTTGAGGACCAGGCCGACTTTTTCGTCGAGAAACCCGACCGAATCATAGTACGCCGCCCAGTCAGCCCGTGTTACCGGGTGATCCGGGTACTGCGGCGGCAAAGTAAGCTTCGACGGGTCGGTTGGGTTCTTCTCATTCCTCTTAAAGACCCGATGGGTCTCCGGAAAGTTGATCTGCGCAAAAAAGGGCTGCCCCGCCTTCCTCTGGTTCCAGTCGGTCCCGTCAAAAACCGGCTCCGAGGGGCTGAAGTTAAAATCGGTTTTGCCAGTTCCCGTAACCCCAGGAGCCGCGCTCTTCACGTTGGCGGTGAAATACCCGGCCTGCCGGAACCAGTCGGCTATCACTCGAACGCCATCGGGTAACCGATAGCTATCGTCGCGATGACTTCGATGATTATGGGCGTCGATTGAGGTCTGGTACATTCCGGTCATGAAAGCGGAGCGGGACGGCGAACAGACCGGGCAAGTGGTGAAGGCGTTGGTGAACCGTATCCCCTCGTCGGCCAGGTGGTCGATGTTCGGAGACCGGACCTCTCGGTTTCCATAGCACCCCAGATCCGGACAGAAGTCCTCCGCGGTCAGCCAGAGAACGTTGGGACGATTTTCAGACTGAAACCCGCCGCCGGAAACCGCAGCGAACGAAACACCAGCCATCTGACCCAGAAAAGACCGCCTCGATCTGTCCATTCGACTCTCCCTTTCGCGACCGTCATCTTACTGCGACGACTCGGGAGATGAACAGAGCCTTCCTGCGATTGCAGCCTGAAAGACGGAAGGACCTCAAAGACCTCAAGGACCTCAAGGACGGGAGTAAACAATAGCGTCCTTGAGGTCCCTGAGGTCCTTGAGGTCTTTTCAATCCAGTGTGTACACCACTTGACCGCCGACGATCGTCTTGACGATCGTTAGTTTTCCTTTTTCCAATCTGAAGAGAATCAGGTCCGCTCTCTTTCCGGTGGCGATTTCCCCTCGATCGTTCAGATTGTACAAACGGGCCGGGTTCCTCGTCGCCAGGTGGATGGTGTCCGCCAGCGGGGCGCCGGTAAACCGGAGGAAGTTCTCGACTCCGCGGTCCAGCGCCGAGGCCGCGCCGGCCAGGACATTCTGAGCCGGCACGCGCACCACGCCTTCCGGCGCCAGAACGACCGTTTGCTCGTGTCTTCGGTATTCGCCGGGGGACATACCGGCCAGGCTAATCACGTCGGACGTGAGAATAAGATTGTCGCGCCCCTTGGCTTTGAAGAATACCTGGATCTGCGCGGGCCTCAGATGGAACCCGTCGGCAATGATACTGGCCGCCAGGCGATCCTCTGCCAGCTGGGGCCACAGTGGATTGTCGTGCCGGTTGATCGTGTTCGCGCATCCGTTTCCCAGGTGCGTGGAGATCCGTGCGCCCTGATCAACCGCCGCCTTGATGATTTCAGCCGACCCGTTATGATGGGCGAGGCCGACTCGGATACCCTCGGCGGCCAGTCTCCGAATGAACTCCATCGCACCTTCGACTTCGGGTGCCAGAGAAACCTGGAGAATCTTCTTGCCGGCGGCCTGGTTGAACGCCTGAAACTCCTCCCAGCTGGGCGGCCGCACCCAGGCCCGGTTATGAGCGCCGCGATACCCATCCTCCGGCGAGATGTACGGGCCTTCGAGGTGAAACCCCGGGATCGACCCGGCGAGATCGGGCTCCCTGATCGCCTCGGCCAGAGCGGCGAAGCTCTTCAGGAGCGTCTCCCGGGTGTTCGTGGTAAGCGTCGGCAGGTACGTGGTCACTCCGGCTTTCCACAACCCCCGGGTTGCTTTGCGGACGTCCTCAGCCGAAAGAGAGTCGGAGACGAAGTCTACGCCCAGGTATCCGTTTACCTGGTTGTCGATCAAACCCGGGGCAACGTAAGGGAGGTCTTCCGTGGAAGCGGCCGGCTGACGCGTGATCGTGCCGATTTTTCCGTCCTTGATGGCAATCGTCACTAACTGCCCATCGAGGTACAGCCGCCCCTTTACCTCGGACACCGCTTGGGCATTCACGAGAAGAACGAAATTGAAAAGAGCCAACCATAAGATGCAAAGGGATAGAGTGCTCGTCTGCAGTCTCTCTAATCGCATTTCCAATGTGTCTCCACTGGTCAAGTTTATCGCCGGTTTGGACACGTTGTACAAGTCGACCGGT
Source organism: Acidobacteriota bacterium (assembly GCA_003819755.1). Taxonomy (GTDB): domain Bacteria; phylum Acidobacteriota; class UBA6911; order RPQK01; family RPQK01; genus RPQK01. Next base: position 13,450 of record RPQK01000109.1, read on the forward strand.
AGTAACGGGGCGAGGGAGATCTGATCCGGGAACCCTGGACAGCTGGTGTCCGTGTTTGTCCGTGCCAGTCGGTG
>RPQK01000110.1 GCA_003819755.1 Acidobacteriota bacterium
CAGACTTCTGCCGCCGCACTCCATATTGGTCCGGCATCCATCGCGCCTCGCTGCCTTGCCTCTTTACTTCAGCGCGAAAATGACCATCCGTTCGTTTTCCAGAACACGCCCGTACCGGCTGCGCACGTGGGCCAGCATGTCGGGGTAATGTTCGAACCACCAAAAGGCAGGTTCGGCAAACACAATGTGGCTGGCACCCGCGGTGCGCAGCCGCTCCAGCTCTTGAATGGCCGTGCCATCGTCAGGCGGCGCTCCCCAGTACTCTCCGTCCCGTTCCAGAAAAGGGAAGGCCTGGCGGTCCTTGGCTACTTCGTTGGCTTTCCACTGGACGTCATCGACGAGGATGAATTTGCCACCAGGCGGGATCACGGCCGCAATGTCCCGGGCCGCCTTCTCAAGCATTGCGCGGTACTGCACCTCCCGTCGCTGCTGCAATCGGGGGTCGACATCCCTGGCCAGCGTGCGGCGCATCTTGACGAAGTCCACCGAGTTGGGAAGGTGCACCAGGTTCCATTTCTCGGCCAGGTGCTCATGGTTTCGAACCGCGCGATCGATGTCCCACTTGAACAGGTAGTAGTCCCTTTCTTCCGGGTAGATGGGCGGTGGCGGGGCATAGACAACGTGGGCGTTTGGCTCAAAGACGACCCGCACCCCGGCCTCATTGAGAGCAAGGCTCACATCGACCTCCGCCCGTGTGCTCATCGTTTCGTCAAATGGGCCAATCTGATCAAACACGTGGCGCCGGTAAAGCACGCAATGGGTCTCGATCATCCCGATGGTGCGGCGCCCGGTACCGACGTCGTGTTCCTTGGACACTGGGCGCGGCGCGATCTGCCGCTTGATCCCGTCGGGCCCGGCGATCCGCTCGATACTGCCAAGTCGATCGTCGAAGTGAACCTTCCTGAATTCCTCCTGTTGCTCGAAAATGAGGGGGACCGCCACGTCTGCCGGGTACTCTTCGCACGCGGCTATCAGCCGGGACAGAGACTCCTCCTCCACCAGGATGTCGTTTTCCATCAAGAGGACATACTCCGTTTTCATTTCCGGAATCATCAGGTTGTAGGCCTGGTTTGTGAGCAGGTACTCGTTGGTCTTGATGATCCGCAGGTTCCTGGCTCCCTTGATCACGCGGTCGATCTCCTCTCGGAATCGAGCCGGAATATTGCAGTCAACGATGATTAGCTCGAAAGGGATGCGGGTCCGGTCAAAGAGAGCCTGGAGGGACCCGGCAGCCTTGCAGAAACGGTCCCTGGGGACAAATCCGACGGATAGTTGAGACATATCTAAACTCCTCTCACAGTTCGAACACGACCAGGCGGTCGTTGTGAAGAACGCGGGTGTACCTGGAGCGCAAGTAACGGAAGAGCTCCGGGTACCGGTCGAACCACCAGAAGGCCGGCCAGGCAAAGGCGATAAAGCCGGCGCCTGACTGCCTGAGACGCTCCAGCTCCAAAATGGCGGTTTGGCCTTCGGCCGGTGATCCGTAATAATCGCCGTTCCTCTCCAGGAAGGGGATTCGAGGTCGACCGGCAATCGGCCCGGGTTCCCAGGCGGCCTCGTCCACCATGATGATTGGCTGACCGGACCTCGGGAGTTGCGCGAGTTCCTCGACTGCGAGCGCCTGCCGGTGCCACCACGAATGCCGCTTCCAGACTTCCGGGTCGATGGCTGGCCCCATCTGCTGGAGGTACAGGCACAGCCTCCCGACACAGGCGTCGTAAAAAAGCAGCTGGCGTCTCAGCTTGTCTTCGAGGGTCATCTTGGCGTGATAGTTCCCGCCGTGCTTTCGATAGAGGCTCTGCGCCTCCGGAAGCCGGCGGACCGTGCCAAGAAAAGGCGCAAGCTCGAAGAGATAGGTGTCGGCTCCTTGCCGAAACAGTTCGGGGACCGGAAAGATCCGCTCCAGGAACCCGCGCGACCACGCATTCCCGCTGGTTGGTGCGCTCAGGTATTGGGTGGGGCCAAGCCGGAGTGCGGTTTCGCGTAGATCGCCTTCGGCCAGCCGGCCGCCCGGTCGGAACTGGCCGGTTTCCTTGCCGTCTTCATCGATAACCCGCAAACGCCAGTGCACCTTCGCCAGCTCGGGATCGTCGAGCGAAGCGGTCGCCTTTTCGACTGCTGTCGGCAACAGCACGTCGTCGGAATCCAGGAAGAGGATCGCTTCACCGCTGCTTGCCGCCAACCCCGCGTTGAAGGCGGACGCCTGTCCGCCGTTTTCCTTCAGCACAGGGATCAACCTGTCTGCATACCTCGCTATCACCTCTCGCGATTCATCGATTGAGCCGTCATCAACAACAACCACCTCGGTTTGCGGATAGGTCTGGTTAAGAGCGCTTTCGATGGCTGCCCCCAAGAACCGCCCGTAGTTGCGGTTGTTGATGATGACGCTGGCTTTCATTGCCATTTGAGATATCCCTTGTGGTCAGCGGGGTTTCGATACAGCTCGCCACAAAACGGCGAGTCACTCAACCGCCGCTACGTCCAGCCCACCCCTTGCGCCCTGTATGGTTTTTCGATACAGCTCTACGTATTCATCCACCATCCGCCCGTGGCTGAAACGCCGGCGCGCGTGTTCGCGAACCCGGCGTCGGTCCAGTTCGAGAGCCGCAGGCACCATTCCCGCCAACTCTTCGACCGATTCGCCGTAGAATCCCGTTATTCCCGGATCAACGACCTCAGGCACCGATCCGCGCCTGTACGCGATTACCGGTGTTCCGCTGGCCATGGCTTCGATCATGACGATTCCGAAAGGCTCCTCCCACTCGATCGGAAAGAGCAGGGCCGCCGCCTCCCTAAGAAAGGTGCGCTTTCGCGCCTGGTCAACCGGCCCGATGTACCTGACCCTCTCGCCGTCAATCAGCGGCCGGATCTCGGCGTCGAAATAGGCTCTCTCACTCCGGTCTTGCGGCTGCCCAGCGAGCACAATCGGCATATCAACCGAGCGGGCAATCTGAATGGCGCCCAACGGGTTCTTGTGGGGACCCATTCGGCCGAGGAAGGCCAAATACCGGCCAGGCTCGGTGGAGAGGTCGTAATGATCGAAGTCGCATCCGTTGTGGATGACCGGGATGCTCGGACGCCGCCTTGGCGGCACCTGGCTGATTTGCGAACGGCTCATCGCCACAAACTCGATTTCGGGGTACCGTTCGATGAGCCACTGATCGTCGATCGATAGGGCGGTGCGCAGGGAGTAAATTACGGGAATCGACGCGAGAATAGCGAAGGCGATGTGCTCCAAATCGGTGTGACAATGAAGGAGATCGAAGTTTTCGCCTCCGCGGAGGGCCTCGGCAAGCGAAGCACTGGCGTAATGCGTGTAGTTCAACGTCGAACCGCCTTGCATGGCCTCCAACAGGTTCCGCGGATAGACAGAGCTGAGCCGCGCTCGTGTTTTTGAATCTCCGGACGCGAAAAGGGTCACCTGGTGTCCCCGCCGGATCAGTTCCTCGGTCAGCCAGGAGACGCGCAGTTCGGTCCCGCCGTAATCGGCAGGCGGGACCGAAGCCCACAAGGGGGCCGCCTGAGCAATTCTTAGAGCGGTCTGGTTTTCGCCTCGCATCATCGCCTAAAACCCTATCCGTTGCATGAAGCTGCCGATCACCGTCTCGGCCGCGAAATACTCCGCGGCGATCTCCCGCGCCGCGCGGCAGTTGGCCTCGGGATCGGTCTGCACCGCGTCGATCGCGGCCAGAATTTCCTCCTGCGTCTGGAATGCGAAGAGTCCCCGGCCGGTCGGGATGAAGCGGCTGAAACACGTTTCTTGGGCGATCACCGGGCGGCCGGCGGCCAGGTAACAGACACTCCGGTCGCTGAACCAGCCGGTTCGCGGCCGCACATACTGATCTTTGGCGACGCTGAATTCACCCAGTGACGCCGAGATGTACCGGAGATAGGCAAGCGGGTCGCTCAGATCGCGGGCTGGGACGATCCGCCATCCCTGATTTCTCATCTCTTCCGTTTCAAGATCGCCGATGCCGTCCAGGGCCAACTCCAAGGGGACCGGGGACTTCTCCGGAAGGTGGATGAAGCGCCGGAACTCCCGATCTTTTCGCCAGTAATACCGCTGGCCTTGCCATTCCACCGTATTGTTCCAGTGCGACCAGTTGGAAATACTGGTCAAAGCGGCGCCAGGCGAGGGGCCTCTGTCCATAGCCCACCAGTCGAGGCAAACGGGCGGTCGCGTGGGATGCCAGCGATACCGCTCCATCGGAACCAGACAATCGTCCGCCCCGATGTTCTCGGCATAAGTGAAGAGGTGATCGTAAGTATCAAGTTGGGACAGAATTTTTGATTCGCCCTTCGCGACTTTCACCTGGTCGGCCATCGGGTCCGTTTGCACATAGGCCAGGCAGCGAAGATCCGGGTGCCGCGGACCAACCGAGTGGTAGCCGCACAGATTCATCACGAGGTCTGCTTCCCGATACAGCAACTCGAGGCCGGCGCAATCACGCGCCCCCATGCAGATTTCGGGATGCCCCGGCGGCCTGAATACCCACCTGTTCCCGAGACCGATAAGGGCCATCCAAGTGGAGAGATAGCGGACATTGGCCGAGTAGTCCGACGTGTTCCACAAGGTCAGGGGATCAAGCATCTCGCCATCCGAATCCTCGACGTACCAGGCATCGAAACCCAGGCGGCGCAATCCGGCCACGTAATGGAGCGCCTGCCAGGTCATGCCGCCGAACGGAAAGGCAGCGAGCATTCCCCAGACAATCACCCGGGCGCGCGTCGCCGGAGGGTAGTTGGTGGCCGGGACCGGGAAGCTCAGTTGATTTCTCATCTCAGAGTCGTCCTCAGAATGCGCTCCAGGGTTGGCCGGGCGTCAAAGCAGGCTTCGACTATCTCGCGGGCCGCCCGGCGGTGCTTTTCATAGTCGGCGTCGACCCGAGAGAGCGCGTCAGCCGCCTCGTCCAGTGTGGAGAATCGAAACAGACCTTCTCCGCTGGGCAGAAAGCTGCTTCGCCCCGTATCCTGAACAACCGCCGGCCTTCCGCTGGCCAGGTAGCACAGAGTTCGATCGCTGATCCAGGCGTTCTGGAATTTCATGCAGGAAGGCTTGGCGCAGCTGAACTCTCCCCGGGACGTTTGGACATAAGCCTGGTATTTGTCCGGCGTGTCGGCAACTTCGGCGGAATGGCGGATTTCCCACCCGTTTTCCCTCAGGGTTCGAAGGTCGTCCGCATCTCCCTCGCCGTAGTAAATGGCGAGCTCTAACGGACAATCGATCAGCCGGGGGAGCCGGGCAAACTCGAGGAAGGTTACCCGCTTATTGTTCTCGTAAACGGTCTTGCCGTCAGTTATCCATTCGTCGCCCCACCAACTCGAGACCGTCGTGAACGCTCTTGTAGACGGGTCCGCGATGTACGGCCAGAGGTCGAGGCAAACCGGCGGCCGGATGTGTACCCAGGGCAGTCCGCAGTCGGGGAAGAGGGCTTGTGGAGTGCCGACCGTCTCTCCAATAGTGAAATAGTAATCGTGCGGAGGGACCCGGAGCTGGCCCGTGGAAATCCAGAATTGAAGAAGCCCGGGATCGATATCCACCAGCGCCGTGCGTCGGAAGCAGGCGAGCAGGCCCGGCGGGATCGCGTAGTAGAAATTGAGCAAAAGATCGGCGCGCTGAAAGACGGCCTCGGCGTGGTGACGGTCGACGCCCGAACCGGTGAGCTCGACCCCGTTTTGGCCTTCGCTGTACAAGATGACGTTTCCCCGGAAGCCGAACCGTTCCGCCCGGGCGTAGAAGGTTCTTAGCGCCTGGGTGTCCTGCTGCCCGTTCGCCCCGGCCCCAACCGGACACCGTTCGAGCCAATACACCTCACACCCCAGCTGTCGCAGCCCTTCGATGTATTGCATGTAGACCCAGAAGTGCCCCCCACCGTCCGGAAACCCGGCAACGTTGGAGGGCGAAACGACAACAACCATTTAACTTGTTCTCCTCGGGCTCTCTTGTGGTCCCTTCGGCGGAGTGTTCTGGGTATTGGGTGGTTCACCCGCATTCCTCACCGTTTTCCTCCCAAAGTCGGTCTCCATACTGTTCCTGGAGGAATCGCGAATCTGAAAGGTGACCGCTGAACGGTGAACGCTGAACGTCGAACGCTGAACGGTGACCGCTGAACGGCGAACGCTGAGCGATGAACGCTGAACGGCGAACGCTGAACGCCGAACGCTGAACGCTCAAACGCGTCTCGCTTCAACATAGGGCCTCTCCTGCCTTGGCCAGGTCTCTGAAACTGACAAGCCGGATGTCCAGTCCCTGGAGTCTCGCCCGCACGCGGGGATCGCAGAGTGTTTTCAGCTCCGCCTCCCTTTCCCACCGATAGAAGGACTGAAAATTCGGGTCGACGTAACCCGGATGACAACTGAGCTCAGTGAAGCCGTCGCCAAACTCGGTCTCGAGCATGCGGAGCAGGCTCTCGACACTGATTTGCTCAAGATGCGTCTCGCCGTCGTCCCACTGGCCATAGAAGCTCGGGAAATACCGAACACGAGAATGCTCTCGCAGCGGCAGCCGGTGACGGCGCGCCAGGTCGAGAAGGAACGGGAGCACGCGCGGATCCCGCTGCACATTCTGATGCGCGTCGAGGTGCGTCGGGAGGCATCCGATGAGCTCGCAAAAACGCCTGAATTGATTTTCCAATTCCGCGCTGAAGTCCTTCCAGGCAGAGAGCGCGGCAGCGGGATCGGGGCTTTCATTTGTCAGGTTGACATGCAGACCAAGGCTCAGATTCGGAAAGGAACGGCTGACGCTCGCCGCTTCCGCACTGCCCGGAGTATTGACCATCAAACTGGTACTCGTGACGATCCCGGCCCGGTGCGCTTCGAGAATGCCGCGGTTTATGCCGGGGCTGAGGCCAAAGTCGTCAGCGTTCACCACGCAATATTTCATCGGCCGGCCCTCCCGAAATGGAGTGCGTGGAGGTGCTGATAAAGGCCGCCTGCCGACAGCAAGTCTTCGGGCGGACCGGCTTCGACTATCCTCCCCTCGTCAAGCGCAACCACTTGATCAGCGCGTTGAATGGTGGACAGCCGGTGGGCGATGACGAGGGTGGTGCGTCCTGCCCTGGCCCGCTCCAGCGTCTGAACGAAATGCCCTTCGCTTTCGGTATCGAGGGCCGAGGTAGGCTCGTCGAGAATCAGCACTGCGGCGTTCCGCAGGAGGGCTCGCGCAATTGCTATCCTTTGCCTTTGTCCCCCTGACAGATTTACCCCGCCTTCCTGCAGCCGAGTGTCATATCCTTGCGGCAACCGTTCGACGAACTCGTCGGCGTTCGCCGCTCGAGCGGCGGCGATAATCTCCTTTCGGCTGGCGGTCGGTCTTCCGTACGCTATGTTTTCGGCTAACGTCAGCGGCAGCAGAAAGGGCTCTTGCAGCACCAGGGCAACCTCGGCTCGCAGACTGGCCAGGCTTACTGTGCGCAGATCGACACCATCAATCGTCACGCGTCCTTCCCATGGATCGAACAAGCGCGGGATCAACGAGACTAGCGTGGTCTTCCCGGCGCCGGTTCTGCCCACCAGGGCCACCAGCTCGCCGGGACAGGCTTGGAGGGAGATTTCGCGCAAAACCGGGCGGCCAGTCTCGTATCCGAACGTTACCTGATCAAACTCCACCCTGCCTCGTAGACCGTCCTGGCGGCTTCCGAGCGACCGCGCGCCCGGCAAATCTCGCACTTCCTCGTCCGCATCAAGAATCTCAATGACCCGACGCGCTCTTGCTGTAGCGGCAGCGAATCCCGAGGAGAGAAAGGCGAGCGCGGACAGGGGCGCGTAGAGAGAGGCCAGGTAGTTCAGGCAAACCAGGAGACTCCCCAGAGAGAGCCGGCCCTGGAGCACGTGGTGGCCTCCAACGATCATGACCGCTGTCGTGCCAACCGCGGCTGCGGCATTCACGCCGACTCGGAATTGCGACTGCGCGACGGTTGATCGAATGGAGGCGCGGAGCGTGCGGCGAGCCAGATCTCGAAACCGCTGTTCCTCGTACGACTCTCTGCTGAAACCTTGAACCACCGGTATGGCAGTCAGCACCTGCTCGGCATGAGACATCATCTGGCCTTCGAGCTGCTGGTGCCCATATGCCCGTTCCGTCATGGGACCGTTAAAGATCCGAATCAGCGCCGCCATCACAGGGGCCACGAACAAGGCCAGAAGCGCCAGCGATCGGTCCAACCGCCACATAATCACGAACATCGTCGCCAGCGTGACGACGGCGGTCAAAACCGGCAGAACGACTCCCGTGAACAGGTCCCGGATACAACCGCTGTCGACCGTCACGCGACGAACGAGGTCCCCGGCTGGCCGCCGGCCATGGAAGCTGAGCGAGAGGCGCTGCAGGTAACCAAACAGCGATCCGCCTAATTCATAGGCCATTCGCTGGCCGACACCCGCTTGCACGTATCCCTGCAGGGTAAGGACCGTTTGGCTGAGCAAGAACAGGATAAGAACGCCGGCGGCGAGCCAGGTGAGCAGGCCGGCTGTTGCCCCTCCACCGGGCAGGCTCGCGATCCACCCGGCCGCAGGCGGAAGCGGGCGATTGGTAAGCAGATGATCGACAATCAGGCTCAGGGGCCAGGGTTTGAGCAGATCGAGTCCGACATTGAGCAACATAAGAAATGCGAGCAGCGACAGTTTCGCCCAATGAGGACGCGCAAAGCTTGCCAGGCGCAACCACCAGGCGCTCACCCTTTCACCTCCCCGGTCAAGCTGTCGACCCGCCAGCCGAGTGTATGGCCGGCGGGGGCTTCCTGCAGTTGTTTTCCGGACCCTGTCTCCCGGATTCGGCCATCGCGGAGGACGACAACGCGGCTGGCCGCCCGCGCGGTCGACATGCGGTGCGCAATCAAGAGCGTCGTGCGCCCTGTCATCAGAACCTCCAGGGCCTCCAGCAAGAGGCCTTCGGTTTCGGCATCAAGTGACGAGGTAGGCTCATCCAAAACAAGCACGGGGGAGTCCTTCAGGAGTGCTCTGGCGATTGCCAGACGCTGCTTTTCGCCTCCGGAGAGCGTGGTTCCCCGTTGGCCGATCACAGTCTCATACCCGTGCGGAAGGCGTTCGATGAATTGGTGCGCCCGGGCTGCCGCCGCGGCTGCCTTTACTTCCGTCAAACTTGCTTCGGGCCGCCCGTAACGTATGTTGTCGGTTACGCTCAACGGCAGCAGGAGCGGCTCCTGCGGCACCCATGCGACATCGGCGCGCAGACTCGAGAGCTGAAGATCGCGCACGTCGACACCGTCGAGCAAGACTTGCCCTTGCCAGGGATCGTAGAAACGGGGGATCAGGCAGGCGAGGGTGCTCTTGCCGGCGCCGCTCGGGCCCACGAGGGCCACGACCTCGCCGGGCAGCAGTTCCAGGGTGATGTCCATGATGACGGGACGATCCGGCTCGTAGCCAAAGCTCACCTGGACGAAGCTTAACCGTCGTGATTTCCCTTTTCCCGGCCGGGGCAAACGCCTGGCCTTCGGAGCCTCCCGGATGGTTTCGTTCGCATTCAGGATCTCGGCCACCCGGTCCAGGCTCGCCTCGGTCGACTTCATTTTCGCGTAAACCGCCAGGAGGCCGACGACCGCACCTTGCAACGAACGCATGTAGGCCACGAAGACGACGAGCGCCCCCACAGTCAGGTTCCCATTCAGGACGCGCAGTCCTCCGTAATAAAGAACAGCGGCCATCCCTATGGAGCGGGTCAAGCCGCCGGCCAAACCCAAGGAGCCGCTGAGCAGGGCGCCGCGTTGCGATAGTGTGATCGCGTCTTCAGCGAGCGAGTGGAACCGACTGCCGTTGCGAGCCTGCGCGTTGAAAACCTGGACGACGGGAAGGGCGACGAGCGTCTGGTGGACGAAAGACAGCAGACGGGAGTGTGCTTCCCGGCTTTGGCGTGATCGCGCCTTCAGATGCCTGCCCAAATAGAGTGCAATAGCGGCCGTCAACGGCGCTACCGCAAACGATAGCAAAGTGAGTTGTGAGTCCAGACGCCACGCGACCGCGCCCAGAAGAACCAGCGTGAGCAGGTGCTGTACGGGTGATATCAGAACACCTTCGGCCAGGGTGTAAACGACATAGGCGTCGCCCGTCAGCCGGCTCAGAGAGTCCCCGACCGGGTGCTTGTGGTGAAACAGAAGGGAAAGACTCTCCATTTTTTTGAACAGGTCAGCGGAGAGGTCATAAGCCATCCGCTGCCCGGCGACACTCCAGGCGAGAGTCAGGCCCGCCTCAAGGGCGCTGTTGAGCGCGAAGATGACCAGACTGGCCAAACCTGCGGCGACAACCAGCACGAAGGGACTCAGACCGAAAGGCGAGATGCCGGCCAAGGCAGAGAGCCACCCTGGCGTTCGGGAATCGCCGATCGCGTAATCGACTAGTATCTTCAACGGCCAGGGTTGGAGAGCGGTCGCCGCCACCGCCCCCGCGGTCAGCGCGAGGATCAGGAGAAGTGTGAGCCACTGGCGTCGAAGATACCTGATTGTCCATCCGTACTTGTGCATAACTCGCTCTCTGCCGGATCATGTCCATCCAAAGGACTGCGTCGTTCCTCCAGTCTCTTGAGTGCAAAAAGATGGGATGCCGTCGCGGCTGCACAATCACCCAAGGCCCGGGCGGTTAAACAGACTGCGATCAAACCAAGAAAGAGCGCCGCTCCCCAGGAATAGTCCGCCCCAGCCAGAACAGCGAGAAAGGCCAAAAAGAGAATGGAAGCAGTGGCCATGCGGGAAAACAAGGGCCAGGAACGAAACCGTACCATCTGCCTTCCTCCGCCGTGTTCCTCAATCGCCATCCGAATCCTGACGGAGCCGAATAGCCCGCCGCGAATTCCCAGGTCCCACCGGTCGAAATCGCCTCCGCGCTGGATGACTGCGCCCTGGTCTCGCAGGAAGGTTTCGAGAGCAGACAGGCGCTGCTCGGTCGACTGCCAATGTTCGTTCCAAACCGCGGAACTGCGCGGCCACGGAAAGGCCAGGTAGGGGGCTTTTCGCCGCCTCCACGGCGTGAGTCCGTAGCTGGCCCGGCCTACCAGCCGGGCCAGGGGCTGAAGCTGATGTAGAAACCCGGTCAGTAAGAAGAGTTTCAAGCGCTCGTAGCCGCAGGGCTTCGGCTCTGAAAAAGATGCCTTGGCGGCGCTCATCCCCGCCTGGAGGACTGAAACGCCGACGGCCAGGAGGAGCAGTGGGAAGGCCCAGAGCAGCGGCGGCCAGACCAACCCGATGTTCGTGAACAGAGCCAAACCGGCAATCACGAGGTACCACTCGGGCATCAGCGGCAGGGAAAAGAGCGTGCCGGGAGCGGCTTCGTAGACAGACTGGAATAACCGGGTTCCCCAAACGCCGTAGTAGATTCGCCACCGGCGCAACGGCGAGAAGACGGGAATCCTGCTTCCATACATGCTGCTGCCCCAGGTCAGATGCCCCAGGGAGTTGTATTTTTCGGGCCACTTCATCTCGAGCATGGCTTCGGCCTTGCCGTAGTTGACCTGTTGCCGCCAGAACGCCTTGACCGAGTTGCGCCGGTGGTGCCAGACGACGGCGCCCGCGCTGAACCCAAGTGTCTGGCCATTTTGGAGCAATCGCCAGCAAACATCGACGTCATCTCCCGCAATGCGGAACTGTGGGTCAAAGCCGCCGATCGCCTCCAGGGCAGCCTTTCTGAAGGCCATGTTGCAGCCGGGGATGTGCTCGGCCTCATGATCGGAAAGGAGGACATGGATCGGGTTACCCGGGGCATTCGAAATGCATTCTGCAATTCGTGAGTCGCCCGCCGGGGTGAGATTCGGTCCTCCAATCCCCGCGTGGTTAGATTTGCGAAAGGCGATGGCCAGGTGGTTAAGCCATTGCGGGTCGGGAACCGTGTCGTCGTCGAGATAAGCGATGATCTCACCGGTGGCCGCACGCAGTCCCGTGTTGCGGGCGCGGCTGAGTCCCTCGTTCTCGGTCCGAATCACGCGAAACGAGTGCTCCTCCGCAATTGCGGCCGTCTGATCGGTCGAGCCGTCGTTTACCACGATGACTTCGAGGTCTGGGTAATCCAGACTCCGCAAGCCTTGGCAGCACTCGTGGAGCGTCCGACTCCCGTTGTATGAACAGACGACGACCGATATTCGGGGCAAGGGGGCCTCCGGCCGAACGATCGGAGCCTGAAAAGCTTCACGGACCGCCACGAGAGCGCGCTTGGGCCGTCGCGCCCGATCGGTGAGGCCGAAATCCCAGTCGGTGATATCCTGACCGCCCCGGTGCCACTCATCGGTCCAGGAAAAAACGAACGCGCCCGAGCATCCGGCCTCGAACACGGTGCGGATCTGCCAACGAAGCGTATCCGCCTGGACCTTTTCGCCGTTGCGGCGGCTGTCCAGCCCGATTTCGGTTACCACTAGAGGCTTGTCGCCGGCCAGGTTCTGAAGCCGGGCCAGGTAGGCGGCCAGAGGACCGGGTTGCTCGAGGAAGACGTTAAAGCAGACGAAGTCGAGGCAGGCCGGCTGCAAGTACTCCGTTGTCGGATAGTTCATGTAAGTAACCAGGCCGCCCGGATCTTGGTCTTTGGCCGCCCGATAAAGCCTGGCGAGAAAGCGCTCCACCCGCCGATGACCAAACCAGCGGACAATCGAAGCTGGAATCTCGTTGCCGATCGCGTAGCCCAGCATGGCGGGGTGACCCGAACAGGATCGAACGCCCGCCCTCACTCGCTCCTCGATGTCGCGAGCGCGTTTTTTCTCGTCCAGGAATGTTACGTGCTGTTCCCAGGGAAGGCCGACCAAGACTCGAAGGCCGTACGCCTGCGCCAGGTCGAGCAGCCAGACTGGAGGGACGGTGTAAAGTCGGATAGCATTGATCTCATTCGCCTGCATGAGCGCCACGTCGCGCTCCACGACATCCGGATCGTGGTACTCGCAACCTTCATTGTTCGGGCGAAAAGGGCCGTAGGTTGTTCCTCGAAGGTAGAGTTTCTCGTCACCGGCAAAAAGAAATTTTCCTCTCGCTGCGGGGCGGGTGGCGATGTTCGGGAATGAAGACAGAAGCGCGGGATCATGACCTCGGAAAAGACGATCCTGAAGCATTCGAAGCTGTTGAAATTTCTAGAGAAGTCGACTACTGCGCAAGGGCGAGCGGTTACCCCAACCGGACCCTGGTTGCGCAAACCCCCGACGGAATTACAGAATCACTGTTTCTTAAGGATAGTTGACCGCTTCTCGAAGGACAAACTGCGTTGGCTTGATTCTGTTGGCGGGACTTTAAGAGACCTCGGAAACCCCAGGGACCTCAAGGACCTCGAAGACAAATGCCTTTTTTTGTCCTTGTCCGCTGGGAGCGCAGGCGTCTCGCCCAATGCCATTTCATTTACTTTTTTGCGAAGTCGGTGCAACCAGCCGCGGCGGTTGAGTGGCGCGCTTTTTGCGCTGTATCGAAACCCCGTGTGTGTTCGGGTTGACCGCGCGTTTGGGCGCGTGCACCCGCGGG
>RPQK01000111.1 GCA_003819755.1 Acidobacteriota bacterium
AGTCAGGAGTCAGAAGTCAGTAGTCAGGAGTCAGGAGTCAGAATGAAAAGCGAGAGCCGGCCGCTCGGTCCCATCCTGACTCCTCAATAGAAGTCAAAAGCAGAAGTCAGAGGGCCGCATGCAACAGACTCGCTTTCGCTTTTCATTCTGACTTCTGACTTCTGACTCCTGACTTCTGACTCCCGACTTCTGACTTCTAACTCCCGACTCCTCTCGCATTCATTGAAAGGTATCTGTAATGACTGTTCCCATTCTGATGCAATTGCTCGTCACCACCCTGACCATGTTCTCGCCGCAGGAGCCCGACATTGTCATCCGTCCCCCGATCACAGGCGTGACGCGCCTGGCCGTGGCGGACTTTCAGCCGAAGGCCGCCGCGTCAGCCGAAGCTGACTCGGCTCTGAAGGTCTTTAACGAGGTGGTCTGGAAGGACTTGGACTTTTCCGCCTTCTTCGAGATGAAATCGAAGAGCTTTTACCCGGTGAAACCCATTCGTGTCCCCACGGATGTCACCTTCGACGAGTGGCAGACATCGACGGTCAACGCGGATTTCCTTGTGTTTGGCAACCTTCAGTTGAGTGGTGGGGGCGCTGTGGTCGAGGCGTATCTCTATGACGTAAAAACCAAACAGCAGGTGCTCGGCAAGAGGTTCACAGCCGCGTCAACTACTCTGATCCGGAACGTGGCTCATAGTTTTGCCGACGAGATCGTTTTTCAGCTGTCGGCGGCCACCAGTCGCGGCATCGCCCGGACCCAGATCGCTTTCAGCTCGCAAAAGGGCGACAGCAAAGAGGTCTACATCGTCGACTATGACGGGGCCAATCCCCGTACCGTGACTGCGAATGGGGGACTGAACAAATTCCCCGAGTGGTCACCCGACAATACCCGCCTGGCGTTCGTTACGAAACTTCCCAATTCGTCCCGCTGGGAAATCTGGATCCAGGAACTGGCGGGCGGTCGTACCGTGCTGCCGACGCCAAGTTCATACGCGTCTTCCCCGGCCGTCTCTCCCGATGGCCAGCGCGCAGTGTTCTCCAGCCGATCGCAGGACGCGACTGACTCCGATGTTTACGTAGCCAGCCTAAGTGGCGGCGGCATGCGCAACCTGACCAACCACCGGGGTATCGATACCTCGCCTTGCTGGAGCCCGACCGGACAGCAGATCGCCTTTATCTCCGACCGCTCTGGGGGCCCGCAGGTCTGGGTGATGGATGCCGACGGATCCAACGTGCGCCGCCTGGTTTCGGAAGGCGGGCACTGCGACAGCCCTGAATGGTCCCCCGACGGGCGGCTGGTGGCTTACTCGTGGCAGGCGCCGACTCAATGGAAGCACGACGTGTACGTCGTGGAAGTGGCAACCGGAAAGATCTTTCAGCTGACCGTGGGTGGTGCGAGCAACGAGAGCCCGCATTGGTCTCCCGACGGGCGTCATATTGTCTTTCAGAGCACGAGATCGGGATCGAAGCAGATTTTTATCATGAATGCCGACGGGAAAAATGTCCGGCAGATCACGGCCTATGGTATTAATGAAAGCCCGGCGTGGTCTGGATATTCAAAAAGGGACCAGTAGCAAGTCAACACACAGGAAGCGGGTGCTTCCCGTGCGGCATGCTTGTTGTCCTCACATGCCGATAGTCTCATGTCCCCGAAGTGTGGAGGAAAAGCACAAATGAAACGAATCCTGACAGCAGTAATGGTTTTATCGCTTTTTTCGGCCTTATTCGTCCTTTCCGGATGTAAGAAGAAAACGACTGCGCCCGTAGCACGTCCTACTCCGGCGCCGACCACGGCAGCTCCGGCGCCCACTACCGCACCGGCACCCACCGTCGAAGTGCAGGCCAGCCCGAGCACGGTTGAGCGGGGCCAGCAGGCGACGCTCACCTGGAAAACTCAAAATGCGACGTCTGTCGTTATCGACGGCGGAGTGGGTAACGTTGCGGAGAATGGCTCGGTCGTAATCACTCCGCGTGAATCGAGCACGTTCACGGCGATTGCGAAAGGTCCAGGCGGTGAAGGCAGATCCAGCACGCGAGTCACTGTGGTAGCCCCGCGGGAAGTACCGCAGGTCACCTCGACTGACATCGATGGCCTGCGCCAGGCGATTCAAGACGGGAGGGTCAAAGACGTCTTCTTTGACTACGACAAGAGTGACTTGTCGGCAGAGTCCAGGGCGACGCTCGAGCAGAATGCCCGATGGTTCAGGCAGTTCCCCGGCGCCTCGGTCGTGGTGGAGGGGCACTGCGACGAACGCGGCACCGAGGAGTACAACCTGGCTCTCGGCGATCGCCGCGCTCAGGCGACCAGGGAGTACCTGGTTCAACTGGGCGTCACGGCCGACCAGCTAGAACCGATTTCGCTCGGGGAGGAACGGCCGTTCTCGCCCGGAAGCGACGAGAGCTCATATTCCCAAAACCGGCGCGCTCACTTTGCCCTGAAGTAGGAGATTGGCAGGCGGGTAGTGTCCCTGTTGCCGCGCCTGGCGGCCAACAGACAGGGTGACCGCTACCCGCCTTGGCTCTAGGAGGCACGCAAAACGCGTGGCGCGTATGCACTGCATCGTGGCATAATGCGGGTGCCTCCAGAGTCGTCCAGATTTTGGCCCCGGCTGGGCCGGGGGTGGAGACAGAAGATGAGAAAGATATTATTGGCTCTGTTGTTCGTCTTCATCGCGTCCCCGTCTTGGGGATACGCGGGGACCAAGGAGGAGATCATCCGGCTTCAGAGCGACGTACTGCAGCTCCAGGAGCAGATCCGAATGCTCCAGAAGAGCTCGGATGACAGGGGAGCCGTCCTGAAATCGCTGCTTGAACAGCTCAACGACCAGATCGCGAAAAGCAATCTCGTCATGCAGACTCTGTCGCAGGCTGTGGCCGGCCAGAAGGCTGAGTCCGGCAACGCCGTGAAACAGCTGACACAGGAGATTCAGAAACTGAGCGTGAAGCTCGACGATACCAATAACCGTATCGCCGGGCTCTACCAGAAGGTGGAGGACAGCCAGGTGAAGGCGTCCTCGCTCCGCAGTCTGCCTGCGGGCGGCGCATCTGGCTCTGTTGAACCGGACCAGGTTTACAGCCAGGCCTACAACGACTACTTGACCGGCAACTACGACCTGGCAATCACCGGTTTTCAGGATTTCCTGACGAATTACCCGAATAGCGAGTACGCCGACAACGCGGCGCACTACATCGGCGTTTGCTATTTCGAACAGGGCCGGTACGAACAGGCCGTGCAGGCTTTCGACCAGGTGATCAACCTGTACCCGAAGGCCGACAAGACTCCGGTCGCCTATTTCAAGAAGGCCGCCGCCTATCAGGCTCTCCAGAAGAACAACGAGGCTGTCGAGAACTGGAAGAAGCTATGCATGTTGTTTCCCGACTCCCAGGAGGCCAAGCTGGCCGCCCAGGAACTGGAAAAACTGGGCGTTGCGGTTCCGAAAGCCGGTGCCCGTCGTGACTGAGCTCTGGCTGGCTTCCGACACCGATTGCGTGGATGGTTTGCTCTTATGTTTTCTATCATCGAAGCCCAATTTGTTGCGCCTGACGTCAAGAAATTCAGAATTGTCGCCCCGCGGATAGCGCGTAAGCGAAAAGCGGGGCATTTTGTCCTCGTCCGAGTCCACCCGAAAGGCGAGCGCGTCCCTCTGACCATCGCTGATTCCGATCCTGCTGCGGGGACAATCACGCTGTTCGTCCAGGGGATCGGAAAGACGACCAGACTGATGAACCTGCTGGAGACCGGGGACTATGTGAGTGATGTCGTCGGTCCCTTGGGAAAAGCCTCCGAGATCGCGTTTTACGGGACGGTCGTCGTCATCGGAGGAGGGGTCGGAACCGCTATCGCCTTCCCGACCTCGGTCGCTATGAAGCAGGCCGGCAACCACGTGATTTCAATCATCGGGGCCAGAAACCGGGACCTCGTCATTCTCGAGAGCGAGATTTCGGCTATCAGTGACGAAGTCATCCTCACGACCGACGACGGGAGTTATGGCCGGAAAGGTCTGGTTATCGATCCTCTGAAGGAGTTGATCGAGGCTGGCCGGAAGGTTGATCTGGTTCTCGCTATCGGCCCAATTCCTATGATGCGGGCGGTGGCAGAAGTCACACGCCCCTACGGCATTAAGACGATCGTCAGTCTGAACTCGATAATGATCGACGGAACGGGCATGTGCGGCGGCTGCCGGGTGGTGGTGGCCGACAAGACCCAGTTTGCCTGTGTTGACGGGCCGGAATTCGATGCCCACCTGGTAAATTTCGACGTGCTGCGGCAGCGAAACAGTCTGTACCGCGAGGCAGAGCGTCTGTCTCTCGACAAGTTCCAGCAGGATCCGTCCGCCGATCTGGCTTGCGCGAAGGAGATGTGCCGGCTCCAGAATTTATGATTGATGATTGTTGATTGATGATTGGGGGAGTTGCACCCAGTCGTCCAGACCCCATTCATCAATCGACAATCGCCAGTCAACACTCCAGAGTCGGCGTTCCAATCAACAATCATCAATCATCAATCAACAATCATGAATTCACTGAGCCCCAAGGAACGAGTCAAGATCCCCCGTCAGAAGATGCCGGAGCAGGAACCGGAGTCGCGACGAAAGAATTTCGAGGAGGTCAACCTCGGCCTGGAGCTCGAGTTGGCCAAACGCGAGGCGCACCGGTGCCTGGAATGCGCGAACACCAAGTGCGTCGAAACCTGTCCGGTGGGAGTGAAGGTCAAGGATTTCGTCCAGCTGATCGTGGCCGGCGACATTCTGGCTGCGGCCGCCAAGATGCGCGAGGACAACGTCCTGCCCGCCATCACGGGCCGTGTCTGCCCGCAGGAGGACCAGTGTGAGGGCGGCTGCATCCTCGGGAAGAAGTTCAAGCCCCTGGCCATCGGATACCTCGAGCGGTTTGTTGCCGATTACGAAGCGGCTGTCGGAAAGGTGGGTCTTCCTCAGAAGGCTCCTGCCACTGGAAAGAAGGTGGCCATCGTCGGGAGCGGGCCGGCCGGTCTGACCGTCGCAGGCGATTTGATCCAGCGCGGACATGAAGTGACGGTTTTCGAGGCACTCCACGAAATCGGCGGAGTGCTGGTCTACGGCATTCCTCAGTTCCGGCTTCCGAAGGAGATTGTACGGCGCGAAGTGGACAACTTGCGCGCTCTCGGCGTTCGCTTTGAAACGAACGTGGTTGTGGGGAAAACGGTGACGATCGATGAGCTGTTTCAGGAAGAGGGTTTCCACGCGGTGTTTGTGGCGACGGGAGCCGGCCTGCCTCAGTTCATGACGATTCCGGGCGAACATCTGAACGGCGTCTACTCGGCCAACGAATTCCTGACGCGAGTGAACCTGATGCGGGCTTACCGGTTCCCGGAATACGACAGCCCTCTCTACGATTGCAGAGGCAAGAACGTGGCCGTCATCGGCGGGGGAAACACCGCGATGGACGCCATCCGCACGTCGCTGCGACTAGGAGCGGCGAACGGGTACCTGATCTATCGTCGTACCGAAGCCGAGATGCCGGCGCGTATCGAAGAGGTGAAGCACGCGAAGGAAGAGGGGGTGCAACTGATGATGCTCGCAGCCCCCGTGGAGTTTCTCGACAACGGGTCGGGGTGGCTCAAGGGGGCCCGTTGCATCCGCATGCAGCTCGGTGAACCGGACGACTCCGGTCGGCGCCGGCCGGTCCCGCTTCCCGGGTCCGAGTTCGAGATTGCCCTGGACGTGGCGGTCATCGCGGTTGGAACGACCGCTAATCCGCTGGTCCAGTCCACCACCCCGGACCTCAAGACCACACGGAAGGGATACATTGCGGTCGACGAAGAGACGATGAAGACCTCCAAGCAAGGTGTTTTTGCCGGGGGAGACATTGTCACGGGCGGAGCGACCGTGATCCTCGCCATGGGCGCCGGCCGCAAAGCCGCCGGCTCGATCCAGCAGTACCTGACCACAGGCGTTTGGTAGGCTCGCACCGGCGTTTCTCGCCCTCCAGCCGCGGATGGCGCGTAATCCGCGTTATCCGCGTTTATCCGCGTAATCCGCGGGTTTTTGTAACCGACGCGCCGCTGCGCTAGAATTCCCCTGCCAATGTACAGCGATCATAGCCCTGAAACCACAGCTCCCACTCGCCTCAAAATCGGCGTTTCCTCCTGTCTCCTCGGCATGAAGGTCCGCTACGACGGGGGACACAAGGATGACGCTTTCGTACATCAGACCCTCGCGGACTATGTCGATTTTGTCCCGGTCTGCCCGGAAGTGGAGATCGGCCTGGGGACGCCCCGCGAAACAATCCGCCTGGAAGGTAACCCCGCAGAGCCGCGCCTGGTCGCTCCCAAGTCAGGGAGAGACCTGACCGAGACGATGAAGAGCTACGCGACGCGGCGACTCGAGGAGTTAGCGGCACTCGGTCTTCACGGCTACATCCTGAAAAAGGACTCCCCTTCCTGTGGCATGGAGCGAGTCAGGGTCCACCAGGGCCCGTCGATGAGCCCCGCCCGGGTTGGCGTCGGCCTGTTCGCAGCGGCACTCTGCTCGCGGTTCCCCTCACTTCCCGTCGAGGAAGAGGGCCGATTGAACGATCCCGTCCTGAGAGAAAACTTTATAGAACGAGTATTTGCCTTCTTTCGCCTGCAGCAGTTTCTGAAGGCTGCCCCTTCACCCGGCAACCTGGTTGCCTTCCACGGCACGACGAAGATGGCTCTCCTGGCCCATAGCCCAAAGCACTACAAGCAACTCGGCCAGTTGGTCGCATCCGGGGCGAAGCAGCTTGAGACGACTCTCGAGGCTTACACCCGCCTCTTCATGGAAGCTCTCAAGGTAAGAGCCACTCGCCGAAAGCACGCGAACGTGCTTCAGCACCTGACCGGGTATGTGAAAAGGTCGGTTGACGCCGAGGATCGAGCCGAGATGGCGGCGACGATTGAGGAGTATCGCCAGGGCCTGGTTCCGCTGGTTGTGCCGCTCACGTTGCTCAAGCACCATTTTCGGCGTCATCCGATCGAATGGG
The DNA here is from genome assembly GCA_003819755.1 of Acidobacteriota bacterium. Lineage (GTDB taxonomy): Bacteria > Acidobacteriota > UBA6911 > RPQK01 > RPQK01 > RPQK01. Next base: position 6,981 of record RPQK01000111.1, read on the forward strand.
TTCTCAGTCAGACCTACCTGAATCCCTATCCAGCAGAGTTGATGCTCAGGAACCACGTTTGAGGAGCGCATGAGCAAGCCGGACTATCCAACCACGCAAGGCGTGCGTTTTCTACGCGACAAGAAGATCGACTTCATCCCTCACCTCTATGACTACCAGGAACACGGAGGAACCGGCCGCGCTTCCCTTCTCCTCGGCGTTACGGAAGAGACCGTGGTAAAGACGCTCATTATGGAAAAGAACACGGGGCAGCCTTTCGTAGTCCTGATGCATGGGGATCGGGAAGTATCCACGAAACAGCTGGCTCGTTTGTTGGACTGCAAGAGTGTCGCGGCTTGCGAAACGGCGAAAGCGGAGCGGCTGACCGGTTACATGGTCGGCGGCATCAGCCCGTTCGGCACCCGCCAGAAGATGCCGGTGTATGTGGAGAAAACGATCCTGGATCTCCCCCGGATCTACATCAACGGCGGCAAACGCGGCTTCCTGGTTGAAGTCGATCCTAAGGCCGCGCAAGCTGCCCTCGGAGCAGTAGCGGTCGAGGTTGCGATCCGGTGAAGGCCGAGCCTATGCCGCCAGAGGGATGCATTGAGGAGGGACCTGTGATGCGCGAAACTTCGGCACCATGGTGGCGTGGTGCGCATGGCGAGTGGTATTTCCTAGCGCAGTTGGCTCTGACCGCTGTACTTTTTCTCGGCCCCCGGACGCTGTCCGGATTGCCCGAATGGCCCGCTCATCTGGCCCGGGCCTTCCTGTTTGCCGGGACCGCACTCATGATTGGCGGCGTTGGTCTTCTGATTGCCGGATTGCTCCAGCTGGGATCAGCGCTGACCCCTTTGCCCTATCCGAGGTCGCACGCCCGGTTAGTTCGGACAGGTCCGTACCGGATCGTCAGGCATCCGATGTATGCCGGGGGTATCCTGCTTGCCTACGGCTGGGCTCTTGTCGTCCATGGCTGGTTGACCCTCGTCTACGCCACTGTCATCCTGATCTTCCTCGATATTAAGTCGAGGCGAGAAGAGCAGTGGCTGACTGAGAAGTTCAGCGACTATCCCGACTACCGGGCGCGCGTCCACAAGCTGATCCCGTTCGTTTACTGACGAGCAGGAGTGGTAGTCTTGCCATTGACGACGATCTATACCGTATGGTGGCTTAAACGTGGGAGGAAAGATGAGCGATAAGGACGAAACGGCCAGATCTGAACCGGACGAAGACCGAGACGCCAAAATGCGGCGGGAAGCCGAAGAGGCGCGCGCGGCGCATGCGGCGGAGGAGGCCAGGGGGCAGCGAGCGCTTCGCTGCCCGCATTGCGGCAACACAACCTTTGAGACGCAGTCTGTTCTCCTTAACACTCGCGGTCTGACATTCTTCAACCTCGATTGGCTGAACAGATCGGCAACCGCTTACTGCTGCAGAAATTGCGGCCTCATCCAGTGGTTTCTGGAAGAATAGTTCGCAATTGAGAGAAATGCAGATGATAGATGGGCTATGAGGTGAGTGAATGACACCACGAAGCATCTACGACAGCGAGCGCCTGGCCGCCGGGTATGCTCAGGAGCGGCCGCCGGTCCATCGGCACATCGCCGAGGAGATGGCCGAGTATCTGAGGATGAAAGAGCCGGCCGGTTATGCTCTCGATGTCGGGTGCGGTGCGGGGCTGTCGACGGCAGCGCTGGAGAAGCTTGCCGAAAAGGCGGTTGGTCTGGAGCCGGTACCGACGATGCTCAAGCACAGCCGGGTCGTTGCCCCGCGGGCTTTGTTCGCGGTAGGCCGGGCGGAGCGGCTTCCCTTCCCGGCCGCTCGGTTTGATCTTTTGACGGCAGCCGGCTCGCTCAACTATGCGGATCTTAACCTTTTCCTGCCCGAAGCCGCCCGAGTTCTGACGCCGGGCGGCGTCATGGTCATCTACGATTTCTCGGCCGTGCGCCGACCTCGCCGAAGCAGCCAACTGGATGCCTGGTTCTCGACGTTCGAGCGCCGTTACCCTTTTCCTCCCGACTACGATCTGGAAGTGAGGAGGCTGCCGTATGAAGCGTCGGGACTGCGGCTGGAGGCGTACCACGAGCAGGAAGTGGCGATCTCGATGTCCCTGCCCGCGTATTTGCGTTACGCGATGACAGAGACGAATGTGGAACAGGCGATCTCCAACGGGGTGTCCGAGGCTGAGATTCGTGAATGGTGTGAGGAGACTCTGCGGGAGGTGTTCGGCGACCAGACGCTTGACGTTTTGTTTGATGCGTATATCGCGTACGTGAGGAAGGGGTGAGCGACCCACCTTGCGACAATCCACCTTGCGACAAAAAGACCTCAAGGACCCCAAGGACCTCAAGGACCTCCAAGACAGAGTTAGAAGATCCTCCTTGAAATCTCTGAGGTCCTTGAGGTCCTTGGGGTCCTTGAGGTCTTCTTGTCTCACCGCGGCGTGGCGTCGGGCAGGCCGCCGTCCACGGGGATGGTGGCACCGGTGGTCGGTGTCTGGCGCGTGGCGAAGTAAAGAACGGCGCGACCGACGTGTTCGGCTGTCACCCGCGCTTTGAGAAGGTTTCGCGACCGGTAATACTCCTCGAGCCCTTTCTCGTCCAAACCCCGCGCTTTCATCCGGTCAGGACCGACTTCTGCCCACAGCCCGGACTTGGTGGCCCCGTGGCTGAACACCGCATCCGGCGATACCATGTTGACCCGGACACCGAGATCCGCCATTTCCAGTACGGCGATGCGGGCGAGTTGGTGAGAGGCGGCCTTGGTTGCGCTGTAAGCGCCGAATTTCGCGCCCGGGGCAAACACATTCTTGGTCGAAACCACGACGATGTCCCCGCCTGTCCCTTGGAGCTTGAAATGCCGGGCAGATTCGGCCAGGACCAGCAGTGTGCCTTCGATGTTTACCTTTTCCAAGCGCCTGAACCCTTCGATCTTCATATCGGCAAGGGAACTGACCATTGCGATCCCCGCATTGACGATGACGAGGTCAATTCCACCCCACTCCCGGACGATGGTCTCAAACCCCTGCTTGACTGAAATCTCGTCCGTAACGTCGAGCGGCACCGGCAGCACGCGGGCGCCAAATCTTTCCGAAAGCATCTGCGCCGCCTTGTCCAAATTGTCGCCGGCCAGATCTGTCAGGGCGACATGGCAGCCGTTCAGCAGCAGTTGCTCGGCGACCCCCAGCCCGATCGCGCCGGCCGCCCCGGTTATCAGAGCCACCTGTCGACCCAGGGGGGCGGGCCCAGGCTCGGCGGAGAGCTTGGCATGTTGGAGCGGAAAGTACTCCATGTCGAAAAGATGGTCTTCCGCGAGGCCAACGTATTCGTTTCCGGTGGCCGCAAACCATGACTTGGCCTTTAACGTCTGGACGGTGATGTCCCGGGCGATTCGAGCGGCCCGGAGGTCGTCCCCGGCACAGACCGCGCCGATCCCCGGCACGAGCAGGACGCGTGGAAAGGGATCGAATTTCTGCAGGCCGGGAAGCAGCCGGGACTCATGCCGGCTGTAATACTCCTCGTAGCCGGCGGCATACTCTTTCACCGCGGTTTTCAGCTGTTCACGAAACCGGTCTGTGTCACTGAAGTCGGGCTGATTCAGCCAGAGCGGGAGGCTCTTGGTACGGATCAAATGATCAGGAGTCAAAGGCGCAGTCACACTGAGTTGGGGCCCGTATTCTGATTCGATCAGCCCTAGCACGTCAGGCTCGATCACCGGGCGAAGGATGACGCGATTCAAGGGCCGATCCGGGTCGCCACTCGGCCGTGCCAGGGCGCCTCGTATGACCGGAGCAACTCGGAGGTAATTTTCTCTGGCCACGACCAGATTCTCAGGAGAGGAAACGAACACCCTGGACCGGCGGCTTTCGAGATACTGCTCGGTGCGGCTGACCAACTCAATCATGTCCCCGTAGGAGGCATCGGCTGTGTCACCCCACGTGACGAGCCCGTGCTGCATCAGGATGATCGCGGCACAGTCGTGCTGTTCGGCCAGCAGTGCATTAACCGCCTTGGCCAGTTGGAACCCGGCCTTGACGTACGGAAGAACGGCGACTCTCCTGCCCAGTAGCTTCGGGATCAGATCCCCGGCCCCTCGCTGGTTAGTGAGCGTTAGAATCGCGTCGGCGTGAGTATGATCGATGAACTTGGCCGTCAGCCCGGCGTGCATCAGGGTTTCGATCGATGGAGTAGCGGCCCGCCAGTCGAGGAGGCAGCGGCGCAGCTCATCAACCATCTCCTGCTCGCTGAGGGTCGCGAGAGCGAGCAGTCGGCGGACGGGCTGAAGCAGCAGCCCGCTGTGTCCGGACGGAGGGATCGACGCCATGTCAAAGCCCGACGCCTTGACATAGATCACGTCCACAAGAGCGCCGAAACGGTCGCGCCATTGCGTCTTTACGGAGGTATTTCCGCCGCCGTGCAGGACCAGGGCCGGATCAGACCCAAGCAACCGCGAGGAATAGGTCCGCAGGGCCAGGTCCTCGCCAACAGCCGGTCCAAACTCGGCTTTGCAGGCAGCCGCGTCGGATTCGTTCCACTTGTTGATCATATTCTTTCGAAGGACCGGAAGGACCGGAAAGACCTGAAGGACCTGAAGGACCGGAACCTGAAGGACAACTCTAGCCAGTCCTTCAGGTCCTTCAGGTCTTTCCGGTCCTTCCTCTCTAGCCTTGTCTCACGGCGTCGAGCATGAACCGGGCATTTTCAGCGACGTCCTTGCCATCAAACACCGCGCTTCCGGTGACGATGATGTCTGCCCCCAGCCCGCTCACCATTCGGATATTGTCGCGCGTCACTCCGCCGTCTATCGTGACCAGCACCTCAGAGCGATCGGCCTCCTCGAGCATCCGTTTGGCTTTCACCACGCGGTCGCAAAACCAGGCTGTCAGCTTCTGACCCGACCAACCAGGGTTGATGGCCAGCAGAACGACCATGTCGATCTCGGAAAGCAGCGGCTCCAGAGCATCCAACGGAGTGCCCGGGTTGAGGGCCACGCCTCGCACGAGACCCCGCTCAGGGTCGTTTGCGTTCTTCAGGTTGCTCAATTGCTGGACGGCGCGATGGACGTGGTGAGTCGACTCCGCATGGACGGTTACGATGTCCGCCCCCGCAGCCACATACTCGGGCACCTTGCCTACCGGTTCGTCGACCATCAGGTGAACGTCCTTCATCATCGAGGTCCGGATTCCCTTGATGAACGGCGGGCCAACTGTCATCACGGGACAGAAGCACCCGTCCATGACGTCGATATGCAGCAGCTTGACACCCTCGTCCTGGATGATTGAGAGTTCCCGCTCGAGGTTCATCAGGTCGGCTGTCAGCATCCCGACGCTGATCGTGGGACACAGCCGCCGCAGGGTTCGCAGAGCTTCGGTTTGCATTTCCGTCCCCCTTTTTCAGGCCTATGCCATGGCCGGCGCGTTCTTCAAATCCTGATAGAGCTCGAAGGCATGTTCGGGCGGCATGTTCTCGTGCACAACCTTCCTGACAGCCTGGAGCATGGCAACCGGAGCTTCGGCCTGAAAGATGTTCCGTCCCATGTCCACTCCTGATGCCCCTTGAGATATGGCGTCGTGAGCCATCTTCAGAGCATCGAGCTCGGGCAGCTTCTTCCCACCGGCTATCACGATCGGGACCGGGCAGGCGGCCGTGACCGTTTCAAAACCCGGCACAAAATAGGTCTTTACGAAAGTGGCGCCCAACTCGGCGCACATTCGGACGGCGAGGCCTATATATCGGGCGTCCCGGGTAATTTCCCGGCCTACCGCAGTAACGCCCAGCGTCGGGATCCCACAGCGCATTCCGGCATCCACCAGCCGGGTCATGTTCACAATCGACTGGGTTTCATATTCTCCGCCTATGAACACCTGAACGGCGACGGCGCAAACATTCATGCGAACCGCATCTTCCATGTCGACCGCCTGGTGCTCGTTCGATAATTCCTTCAGGATGCTGGGGCCGCCGCTCGCCCGCATCACGATTGGCTTCTGCGTGGACGCTGGAATGATAGTGCGGAGGATCCCCCGGGTGAGCATCAAGGCGTCAGCCTGCGGGACCAGCGGAAGGATGCTGATATCAACGCGTTCCAAGCCTGTCGTCGGTCCCTGAAAGTAGCCATGGTCAAAAGCGAGCATCACCGTCTTCCCCGAAACCGGGCTAAAGATTCGCGCGAGCCGGTTCTTCATGCCCCAGTCGTAGGAGTTAGAGCCTTTCAGGAAGAAGAGCTCGCTTCGCTGAGGGATTTCCGGGTAATAGTTCTTGGCCTCTTTCATATTATCGGTATCTGCCATATGGTGCTCCTTTTGGGATGACCAGCTAAGCCTACAGCATGAAAATGGCAGGGACAAGGGGAGGAAAGGCAGGGGCAAAGGATCAAAGGGGCAAAGGATCAAAGGGGCAAAGGATCAAAGGGGCGAAGGATCAAAGGGGCAAAGGATCAAAGGGGCAAAGGATCAAAGGGG
>RPQK01000112.1 GCA_003819755.1 Acidobacteriota bacterium
GATGGCGCCCGTCCCGGCAAGCTGGGCCAGGACGGTGTCATCGAAAACATCGGATACGTGCCCCATTCCCTTATGAGGGTAAAGGTTGACGCCGTCGGACGAGACGATACCGGCCGACTCCTGACCACGGTGTTGCAGGCCATAGAGTCCCAGAAAAGCGTGCTGAGCGGCTTCCTGACTGTCCGTTATCCCAAACACGCCGCAGTGGTCGTGGAACTTGTCGTCTTCGAGCCAGTCCTCTTCGCTAACGCGTTCGATTTTCATCACTTTATAAGCCACCCCCGAGGATCGGTTCTTGGAGGAGCTTCATTATAGCATCCTGGGTTGACGGATTGACCGATGAAGGATGAAGGAGAAGGATGAAGGATGAAGGATGAAGGATGAAGGACAACGAGGGAACCGGACGCGGCCGCGCTTTTCTTCATCCTTCATCCTTCATCCTTCATCCTTCATCCTTCATTCGTCAATCGTCAATCGTCAATTCCGTTTATAATCCTCCCGATGATTGCCTGGCTTAAGGGAACTCTGTTTAGCAAGACGACGGACCGAGTCGTCGTGGAAGTCGGTGGGGTAGGATACGAAGTTCTCATTCCTTTCTCGACCTACTACGACCTCGGCGACGTCGGCTCCTGTGCTGGCCTGCATATCCATACGCACGTCCGGGAGGATACTCTAAGCCTTTACGGCTTCCTGACCACTCTCGAGAAGCGCCTCTTCACCCTGTTGATTCAGGTCTCCGGTGTCGGTCCGCGCCTGGCTATCGCCGCTTTGTCGGGACTTCCCGGTGAGGAACTGATCCGGGCCATAGTCATGGGGGACGTGGTGCGTCTGAGCAGCATTCCCGGGATTGGCAAGAAAACGGCGGAGCGGCTGGTGCTCGAGTTAAAGGACAAACTGCGGACAGTGATGGCTGAACCCGGAAGGGAAATCGAAATGCCGTCGCCGGCCTCAGCGGTTCAAAGTGATGTGATCTCCGCTCTTGTAAACCTGGGATACGGACGCCCTGTGGCCGAGAAGGCGGTCGCCCACGTCATAAAGGAGGTACCGGGAGGGCGATTCGAGGACCTGTTGCGGAGGTCCTTGAGGCGAATTTCCGGTTGAGGATTCCATGGAAGACGACAATCGCCTGATGAACCCGGTCGACCGCGCCGACGAACAGTTGTTCGAAAACACCCTCAGGCCTCGCTTCCTTCGGGAGTTTATCGGGCAGCAGAAGATCAAGGAGAACCTGGGGATAGCGGTCGAGGCGGCCCGGCAGCGAAGAGAGGCACTCGATCACGTTTTGCTTTTCGGCCCTCCTGGACTGGGCAAAACTACCCTCGCACAGATTCTCGCCAATGAAATGAACGTCGGCTTCCGGGCGACTTCGGGTCCGGCCATCGAAAAAAGAGGCGATGTGGCGGCCATCCTGACCAACCTGGAAGAGCAGGACGTGCTGTTCATCGATGAGATCCATCGGCTGCATCCCGCCATCGAGGAGATTCTCTATCCGGCCATGGAGGATTTCCAGATCGACATCATCATCGGAGAGGGCCCCGGGGCGCGCTCCATAAAGATCGATATTCCCCGGTTTACGCTTGTTGGCGCCACAACCCGGACGGGTTTGCTGACATCTCCGTTGTTGGGACGCTTCGGCATCATTCAGCGACTCGACTTTTACGATGTGGAAAGCCTGACTTTCATCGTCAACCGTTCCGCGGGCATCCTCGGGGTTCAGATTGACGGGCCGGGTGCATCCGAGATTGCCCAACGCAGCCGCGGTACCCCGCGTATTGCCAATCGGCTGCTCAGGCGGGTGAGAGACTTCGCCCAGGTGCGGGCCGACGGAGTGGTGACGCACGAGATCGCCTGTAAGGCCCTCGAGATGATGAATGTCGACAAGTTGGGTTTCGATGAGATCGATAGAAAGCTGCTCCTGACGATCATCGAGAAGTTCGGAGGCGGCCCAGTTGGAGTCAATACTCTTTCGGCCGCCATCAGTGAAGAAAAAGACGCGATCGAGGACATCTACGAACCCTACCTGATCCAGGTCGGTTTCCTGAACCGTACGCCGCGCGGACGTGTCGCCACCGAGCGTGCGCTCGAGCACTTCGGAGTCGACCTCAAGCGCCGCCAGAAAGGCCTCTTTTGAGGGCGAAGGGGCGGAGCTGACGGCTAACAGCTGACACCTGACAAAAGTAGAGGCAACCAACGTTCCCGCTTTTTGGTCAGCTGTCAGCTGTCAGCCGTCAGCTGTCAGCTCCGCCCCTGCCTTTCCGCGTTCGCTCTGAGTTTGCTATCATACCCTGCTGTGGGTGCAGCCACGCAGTTCGAGCCGAAGATCCGGTTATTGAAGCAGTCCATCGAGAAGGTCATCAAGGGCAAATCCGACGTTGTTGATCTCGCGATCGTGGCCTTGCTGGGAAAAGGCCACCTGCTGATAGAGGATGTGCCGGGGGTCGGGAAGACCACCCTGGCGCATGCCATGGCACGCTCGTTCGACTGCAGCTTTCAGCGAATTCAGTTCACCAGCGACCTGCTTCCTTCTGACCTCACCGGCGTTTCCATCTTCAACCAGGTCGAGCATCGTTTTGAGTTCCGCAAAGGCCCCATTTTTGCCAACGTGATTCTGGCCGACGAAATCAATCGCACGACGCCAAAGACCCAGAGTGCCTTGCTGGAAGCGATGAGTGAAGGGAAAGTGACGGTCGAGGACCAGACCTATCCTCTCCCTCAGCCTTTCATGGTCATAGCGACCCAAAACCCGATCGAGCACCATGGAACTTATCCATTGCCTGAATCCCAGCTGGACAGGTTCTTGATGCGGATTCGGATGGGATACCCTAGTGAAGAGGATGAGAAGCAGATCGTTCGATCCCAGATCAGCTACAGCGCGGCCGATGATCTCGTCCCGATCTTGACGGCGAACGAGATAGAGGAAGCGCAAAGGCAGGTGGAGAAGGTCCAGGTCCACGACGCTCTCCTGGACTACACAATGGCCTTGACCCGCGTGACCCGGACAAATGAGCAGCTGACCTTGGGCATCAGTCCGAGGGGGACGATGGCGCTGTACCGCGCGGCGCAAGCTCACGCGCTCCTGCACGGCCGAGACTATTGCGTCCCCGATGACATAAAGAAGCTCGTGGTGCCCGTCTTCTCCCACCGGGTCATAATCAATACGAATTACTCCTCGCCTCTACCCAAAAGCGCAGAAGCCGAATCGGTTATCAGAAGTTTGATGGAGGAAGTGGAAGTACCGCTGTAGGTTTGCCCGTAAAAAGACCTCAAAGACCCATGGACCTCAAGGACAGGCAAAATTCAGGTCCTTGGGGTCCTTGGTGTCTTTGAGGTCTTTTCACAGGCACAGACAGCAACCCTTAGCCCATGCCAAAACCGAATCCCGGCCGGGTGCCGATCAGCCAGGTGATCTGGTCGACAGTCTTCTTATTGATAGCGGCGGCGCTCGCCCTTCTCGGTGCAATGGCGCGCCAGCAGGGCCAGATCTACGCATCCGTATTCCTGTCGATTCTCTCGCTGGTGTTTCTGATCGTCGTCAGCGTTACACTTGTCCCCCGGCTTGTCCTCAGGGTGAGGCTCGACTTCCTGAACCGTCTGCAGTTCTTCCGCTTCACCCGCCGGGGAGCTTTTTTCGTCCTGGTGGTTGTCCTGGTCGCGCTTTCCAGTCTGAACACCGGAAATAACCTCCTCATCCTGGTGCTGTCGACACTGATGGCGGCATTGATTGTCTCCGGCCTGATCGCCAGTGTTGTGCTCGACGGGCTGAAAATCAGCCTCCGGGCTCCTGACGCCATCCATGCCGGGCAGAAGGCCGTTTTCATGCTTACCCTGCAGAACCTCAAGCGCCTTTTTCCCTCTATTGCTCTAAAGCTGAAGAGTCGCAAAGAGGATGACCGGGAACCGGACGGGACTGACTTCTTTGTTCAGGAGAAGATGTTTCCTTTCATCAAGGCCGGCGGAACGCTCTCGTTGCCGTTTCAGTGCAGCTTTGAACGACGGGGAATTTTCCCGGTGACCGGTTTCGAGGTCCGCACGACCTTCCCCTTCGGATTTTTCTCACGAGGGCGCGATATAGAGGCGGCCGGGAACATCGTCGTTTACCCGCGCTTGCGCGACGTCGCTCAACTCGCCTTGCTTCATCCCTTTCTTGAGGGCAGTCAGGAGAAGAACCGGCGCGGGGCAGGCGGAAGTCTCTACAATATCCGGCTCTATCAACCCGGGGATGACGCCCGTCACGTGCACTGGAAATCGACGGCCAAGACCGGGCGGCTGATGGTAAGGGATCTTTCTGTGGAGGAGGATCAGCCTGTTTCGATAGGCTTCTCGACGTTCCTGCCCGTTCTTTCGCCGGCCGCGCTCGGGGCTTTTGAGGCGGCCGTCTCTTACGTGGCCTCTCTTTGCCATCACTACTATCGACAGCGCCAGATCTTCATGTTCGACTCCGGTGAGTTCCAGGCGAGGGTCAATGGACAGGAAGAAAACTACCGGACCCTGATGGAGTATCTGGCTTCGGTTCAACCATCAAAAGAGGAAAAGCTCAACCCTGCCAACCAATCTCCAGGCTCGGTGCTGTTTACCGCCGTCCCCACCAGCGGAGCTGCGCGGGGGCCGGTGATAGACTACCTGTCTTGGAGCGGAGTCGAAGATGTCGTTTGAGCGTGCCTTCCGGCTTTACAGCTACTTGCTGCTTCTGGCGGGTTTCTTCGCCCTGTTTGCCTCGGGGGCCGCCCATCCGCTCGTGGCCGGCCTTTATCTGTTGGCGGTTCTGGCAATCGCGCGATGGGGAGTCCTCACCCTTTCACACACTGTTCAACTCCTCCTCGTCCTGGGAATGCTCGGCTGGTGTGTAGTCGAAATCTTTCTGTTCTCGCCCGTTATCCAAGGGCTCGTCCACCTGCTCCTGCTCATAAGTCTCCTGCGACTGCTGACGGCAGCGACCGGACGCGACTACATGCTCCTTTACCTGATTTCTTTCGTCTTCGTGCTCTTGGCGTCCACATACACGATTTCCGCCTTCTTCCTGCTGACCCTGGCCGTTTTTATTTTCTTCGCGATCCAGGCATTCATGCTCTTCGAGAGCCGGGCGGCTTACCTGGAAAACCGGCGTGTAGGCTTCTCGCACAAGGCCTACCTTCAGATGTCGGCGACGGTGACCGTCTTGATCCTGCTGTTTGCCATTCCCATCTTCGTGGTCATACCGCGCGGAGGCATGGCTTTTCTCGGAAACCCCAGCGACGCCTTTGCCCAGTTGACAGGGTTCTCGGACCGTGTGGTGCTAGGCGACCTGGGACGAATTCTGACGGATGCTCGAATCGTCATGCGGGTCAAGACGGATCTTCCGGTGGACCAGTTGCCGGAGGACGTGAAGTGGCGGGGAATCGCTTTGGACCACTACGACGGCAGGGTCTGGTCGAATACCCGGCGCACTGAGCAGCAGATCTATCAGAACCAGCTGTACAGCGGCTTTCTTATCCCACGAAACCGGCGTCAGAAAGAAAGCCAGCTTCGGCAGGTCTTTTTTGTCGAACCTTTCACGAACATCGTTTTTGGTGCGCCCGACATCATCTCCATTTCCGGCGTCGCGGACGGTCGGGGCTTCGTCGTACAAGACGGGAACGACTCCTTTTCGTTTCTTCCTGCACGAGCTCGGCGGACCAGCTACACGATTTACTCCGATATCGTGAGCCGGGGACAGAGGCTGGCGGCGATTCGGCCCGGTGCCGGACTGCCGGCCGGGATGGCCCACTATCTTCAACTCCCCGAGATAGACGTCAGGATTCGCAATCTGGCGGAACAGCTGGTCGCAAACAAGCCGACGCCGGTCGCCCGTGCGCTTGCCCTTGAGGACTACCTGCATCGCAACTACCGGTACAGCCTGGAAAACGCATCCGCCTCTGCAGCTGACCCGGTCGCCGATTTCCTTTTTCAGAGCAAAGCCGGCCACTGCGAATATTTCAGTGCGTCGCTGGCGATCATGCTTCGTTCCATCGGCATCCCCTGCCGGGTCGTAAATGGGTTCCGAAGCGGAGAATTCAACAGTTGGAGCGATCATTTTGTCGTCCGCCAGTCAGATGCGCACAGCTGGGTTGAGGCCTACTTTGAGGGCGCGGGTTGGATGGAATTTGACGCAACCCCGCCGGGAGGGGATGACACCCGCTTTCTCTTCGCTCGCCTTGGCAGCCAGTGGCTGGATGCTCTTGACGCCTTCTGGACCGAAGTGATCACGTTCGATCGAATTGGACAGGTGACCCTCTTTCGTTCTACTGGAAGGGAATTGTTCAGCCTGTTCATAAACGCCGGGAGATTTACAGATTGGATAAGAATTCTCCGCAGAAACTACACCGACGGCTCTTTTGCCGCGCACCTCCCCGATATCGGAAAGGTCTTCTGGGTCTTCCCCGGCGGCCTGCTGGCTTTTGCGGTGATGTACCGGTACCGGCGTTACCTGCGACTGTTCGTTAAGCGAAGAATCCTGATGCTGAGCGCGGACCGGCTTGCGCCGGACTATTACCTGGAGTTACTAGACGTCCTGAAACGCCGCGGGCTGGAAAGACGCCGTTCCGAAACACCGCTGGAATTTGCCTCCCGGGCACAGGCGAGACTGGATTCAGTCGTGCCCCAAAGGGTCACCGAGCTCTATTACGGGAATCGCTTCGGCCGCCTCCCCCTGGCTCCGTCCGACGTTTCAGAGATTTACTCGGGATTGAAGCAACTACGCAAGCTCCGGGGAGTCCGGGCGCCGAGCTAAGCAAAGCGAGAAAAAGCAAAGAAGTCGTGTATATTTGCCTGCTTTTCCCTTCTTCCCTTCGCCCCTTCGCCCCTTTCCTTTCGGTCGTTTCCTCCGGCTGGCTCACCCCTCCCCCTGAACCCGACCCCCCGAACCCGTATAATAGTCCCTTATGGCTAAAGTAGGTTTTGTTAGCCTGGGGTGTCCGAAGAACCTGATCGACAGCGAAGTTATGCTCGGGATGCTGTCCCGCGAAGGGCACGAGATCACACCGGATCAGGGACAGGCTGAGATTATCGTCGTTAATACCTGCGGCTTCATCGCGAGGGCCAAGCAGGAATCCATCGACACAATCCTGGAAATGGCTCAACAGAAGTGGAAAGGTAAGTGCCGCCGCCTGATTGTCGCCGGTTGCCTGGTCGAGCGGTATCGCCGCGAAATCCAGAGTCAGATCCCGGAGGTTGACGCGGTCATTGGCACGAACGAGATTCCGAAGATTCTCCAAGTCTGTTCAAACGGAGACGGCCTTGTCCCCCTCAATCCACAATCGGGCCCGCCTCTGTTTTTGTACACCCATACCGATCCCCGCATCCTCAGCACTCCCAAGTACACGGCTTATGTGAAGATCGCAGAGGGTTGCGACCACCCTTGCACCTTCTGCGCCATCCCGGGGATGCGCGGCCTGTTTCGCAGCCGACGCATTGAATCCGTCGTTGCCGAGGCCCACGATCTAGTCCAAAGAGGGGTCCGCGAGATCAACCTTATCGGGCAAGACACGACGATGTACGGGTGGGACTGGGGCCACAAGACAGGTTTAGCCGACCTTATCAGGCAACTGGGTAAGGTTGAGGGCCTGCAGTGGGTCAGGTTCCTTTACGCCTACCCTAACACCATGTACCCCGACCTGCTCCAAGCCATGGCGGAAACCGAGAACGCCTGCAAGTATATTGATGTTCCCTTGCAGCACGCCTCCAGCCGGGTTCTGAAAAAGATGAAAAGGGGAGGGAACCGTCTGTCCCTTCTGAAGCTGCTCGAGAAGATACGTAACGCTGTACCTGGTGTCGCGATTCGTACTACTATGATCGTCGGTTTTCCGGGGGAGACGGAAGCCGACTTTCGGGAGCTGCAGGATTTTGTCAGAGCCGCCCGGTTTGATCGTCTGGGAGTCTTTGCTTATTCCGATGAGGAGGAGACGCCGGCGTACGATCTTGCCGGGAAGCTGAGTGAACAGGTCAAGCAACAGCGCAAAAGACGGCTGATGCAGGTTCAGCGGCGTATTTCGCGCCAGCGTAATGCCGCGCTCGTCGGCCAGAGGCTGCCGGTCTTGATCGAGGGGCCCTCCGCGGAAAGTGATCTGGTCTGGCAAGGACGCCTGTCCACGCAGGCTCCGGACATTGATGGTGTCGTATATCTGAACGATGGAATTGAGGAGAACGTCCGGCCAGGGGATATACGAGAGGTATTGATCACCGAGGCTTTCGACTACGACCTGGTCGGCTCGGTCATGTGATGACGGCAATGGCTCGTTGTCCCAACTGTAAGAAAAAAGTCTCCAGAGACAACCCTTACTTGCCTTTCTGCAGCAAGCGGTGCCGGCTGCTGGACCTTGGCCGGTGGCTCGGTGGCGAGTACCACGTCGCAGGCGAGAAGGTTGCGCAGGAACAGGAAGAAACCGCTGAACAGGAACGTGATGGAGACGAGGACCGGCAAGAGTGAGTACCTGTTTCGAGCTTTTGCGATGGGTTTTGGCGCCGGACGCCTGCCGCTGGCGCCCGGAACGTGGGGCGCTCTGGAAGGGCTCGCGGTCGTCTATCTCATCCATCGATTCGCCCCAGTACACTTTGAACTGCTGCTCGGGGTTCTCTGCCTGACACTGGGGCTGCTTGCCGTATGGGCGTCCGACCGGGTCGCCCGTTCCCTTCGAAACCCTGACCCGCAGCAGGTGGTAGCCGACGAAATTGTCGGGCAGATGACCTGTTTCCTCTGGGTTCCCGTGACCATGACGAACCTCATTGCCGGGTTTATCCTGTTTCGAGTGTTCGACATCAGCAAACCTTTTCCGGCCGGCCGCGCCGAGCATCTTCCCGGCGGACTCGGAATTATCGCTGACGACCTGGTTGCCGGCCTTTATGCCGGCCTGATCCTGAAGATTGCCGGGGTGTATCTGGTAAACCCGGGCTAGGACCAGGGACACGAGGCACCTTACGCGCTTCTGTCCCTTGTGTCCCTTCTGTCCCTTCTGTCCCTGGCTTTTTGGACAAGAAAGGAGATTGTCCAATTAAATGCGCGCAGAGATCATCGCGATTGGCTCCGAGCTGCTCTCACCCTGGCGGCTTGACACGAATTCGCTTTTCATCACGGAGCATCTGAACCGGGTTGGCATCCGGGTTTGGCGCAAGACGATAGTGGGAGACCGCCTGGAGGACTTGAAGCACGTCTTCTCCGCGGCTTTGCAGCAGGCCGATATCGTTTTTTGTATCGGAGGTCTGGGCCCGACCCAAGACGACCTTACCAGGGAGGCGGTTGCCGAAGTCCTGGGACGAAAGCTCTGTCTGAACGACGAGGCCTTACAGCAGCTGGAACAACGGTATGCTCGCATAGGCGTCACTATGACGCCCAACAATCGTCAGCAGGCGATGGTTCCCGAAGGGGGCATTGTCGTACCGAACCCGAATGGTACGGCCCCCGGCCTGTTCCTCGCGCATGAGGATCGCCTGGTCTTCCTCCTCCCGGGGCCGCCGCATGAGCTGAAAGCCATGATCGTGAATCAGGTGATGGGATTCATCTCCCGTTACCATCCGACCTCGCCCCTGATCTACCGGCAGCTTAAGATCGCTTCCGAAGGGGAATCGCGAGTCGATCACCTGGTCGCGCCCGTCTACAAGAGCTATCCTGAGGTCGAGACGACCATCCTCGCTTCCGCCGGCATCGTGGACCTGTTCTTCTACTGGCTCCGGCCGGAAGAAACCGAGCGGTCGGACGCGGTCCTTGACGAGCTGACGACCCGTGTCAAAGACCTTCTCGGCCCGTCCGTCTTCGCTGAGCGAGAGGAATCCCTGGAGGCCGTCACCGGGTCCTTGCTGCGCCAAAGAGGGAAAACCCTGGCGACAGCGGAATCGTGCACCGGCGGTTTTCTGAGTAAACTCATCACCGATGTTCCCGGCAGTTCGGACTATTTTCGGGGTGGGATGATTACCTACAGCAACGAGTCGAAATCCAGTTGGTTGGGGGTCGACCGCGCTAAGATCGAAGAGTTCGGTGCTGTGAGCCCGGTCGTGGCTCAGACGATGGCGGAACGGGTCCGGCTGCTGGCCGAAGCGGATTTTGGCCTCTCGGTAACCGGCATTGCCGGACCGTCGGGAGGGACTGCGGATAAGCCGGTAGGATTGGTCTATGTCGGTTTCGCGGACGCGAAAGGCAGCGAGCTCAAAAAGTTGCAGCTACCGGGTGATCGTGAGATTGTCCGGCTTCGCACCGCTAGAATGGCGCTGGACTGGGTGAGGAGGCGGCTCCTATGATACGGAGTTTTATCGCGGTCAGCTTGCCGGGAGAAGTGCGCGGCAGGCTTGAGCAGTATGGGAAAGAGCTGAAGCAGCTCGGACTGGACGGCAGCTTCCCCAAAAGCGAGTCTTTTCACCTGACACTGAAATTCCTCGGGAACATTCCCGAGCAGAAAGTGGACGAGATCGGGGACGCTCTTGAGCGGGCGGTGGCTGGGGTTGCGCCCTTGCAGGTGAGCGTGAGAGGACTGGGTGTGTTTCCGGGCGCCTCGAATCCCCGGGTGGTGTGGATCGGCTTCGAGCACAGTGAACTGCTCAAGGCCCTTCAGGAACGGGTCGACCGGGCGACGGAAGCCATCGGGTTTCCCGGTGAGGATCGGCCGTTTCGCCCCCACTTGACGTTGGCCCGGCTGAAATCGAAGGCCAACCTGAAGGCCCTTCAGGAATACCTCAAAGAATCAGGCGCCGGAGCCGCCGCGGGAGCGGTGCCCGTTGAGGAGGTAATCTTGTTTCGGAGCGATCTAAGGCCGGACGGGGCCCGCTACACGCGGCTCCGGTCGGTTCGGCTTCAAGGTGAGCCTGAACATGAAGGAGAGTGAAACATGGCTATCAGTCAGGAATTGCTCGATATTCTCGCTTGTCCAGCCTGCAAGGCGGATGTGAAGCTAACGGCTGACGGGAAAGGGCTTAAGTGCGTCAGTTGCCATCGGGTCTATCCGATTCGCGACGATATTCCGGTCATGCTTATAGAAGAGGCGACCGTTGAGCCGCCCGAGGCGGGGAAAGGACGCTAGCCAGAGCCGCGGGCAGCCAAATGAGCGGCGGTTGAGTGACTCGCCGTTTTGTGGCGAGTTGTATCAAAACCCCGCGGCCCTTGAGGGCGGGAGCGTGAGCGAGCGATACTCGTAGGGCCGCAGGGTTTCGATACAACTCGCCATAAAACGGCGAGTCACTCAACCGCCGCTGACTTGGGTGCTCGCCCTCGCCGTAGGCGCGGCGGATGCCTAAATGCAAGCAGTAATGGACGAGAACAAGGAATTACGGGTCGTCTTCCTGAGACTCCGCTCTCTGGGCGACACGGTGCTGATGACACCGCTGCTGGCTGCCGCGAAGCGGCGCCCGAACTCCCGAGTGGCGGTCGTGGTCGAGGAACCGTTCCACGAGGTCTTGTTGGAGAATCCGAACATCGATCAGCTCTTTGTGCTCGCCCGAAATCGAAACGATGTCGTCGAGCGCCTCAGAATCGTCCGGGCGGTTCGTGCTTTTAACCCACACCTGGCGATCGATCTCCACGGCGGGACGACCAGTTCCTGGATGACGTTCTTCTCGAAGGCGACCCGCCGGGTCGGCTACGCCGCCGGGCGGAACTCGTTCCTCTACAACGTAAAAATCCCCCGGTCCAGCCAGATCTGGGGAAAACAGGAACTTCACACTGTCGAGCACCAGCTGGCTCCTCTCAAATACCTTGGTTTTCCGGTTGATCCCATCCCGCCGGTCCAGATCTGCCTGACCGTCGATGAACTGCACGAAGCCTCCGAAAGACTACGCAGCATCGGGATCAACGAGGAGGACTTCGTCCTGGTTCATCCCGCCGCAGCCTTCGATACGAAACAGTGGCCCGCTGAGAATTTTGCGGAACTGAGTCGGGAATTAAGTCGATCCGTGATGAAGCTTGTCATTACGGCGGGTCCCGGCGAGGAGTCCATACTGGCCAAGATCCGGTCGCTCGGCGCCGGTTCGGCCTGTTTCCTGGATCCGTTGCCTCTCCGGCTGTTTGCAGCGGTTACGTCGCTTTGCTCCCTCTATGTCGGCAATGACACAGGCGCCACCCATATGGCCGCTGCTCTTCGGAAGAGGGTGGTCGTGATCTTTGGCTCCTCCAACGACCGGGTCTGGTACCCGTGGCAGACCGAGCACCAGATAGTCAGGCACGACCTCCCTTGCGTCCCGTGTCCAGGGTACCGGTGCCTTCACTATGAAGAGCCCTTGTGTATCCGGTCCGTGTCCCCCCAGGCCGTCGCTCAGGCCGTGAGGTCCCTCTATGGTACCAACCAGCAAATCACGATTGATTGACATCATCTCCAAGTTCAAAGACCTGCCCATTGCCGTGGCCGGCGACATGATACTGGACAGGTTTATCTGGGGTCGTGTCGAACGCATTTCACCGGAGGCTCCGGTACCAGTCATTGAAATAACCAATGAAACCGTTAATCTCGGAGGGGCGGCGAACGTGGCGAGTAATCTCGTTTCTCTCGGGGCGCGCCCTATCCCGGTGGGAGTAACGGGAAATGATGAGGCGGGGCGAGCCCTCCGAGAGGAATTTCACCGGCTGGGAATCGATGCCGAGCGGGTTCTGGCCCAGGAAACACGCGTTACGACCGTGAAGACGCGCATCATCGCGCATCATCAGCAGGTGTGCCGAGCCGACCGCGAAACTCGACTTCCGGTCGTGGGAGAGACGCTGCACGACCTCGTCAGCCTTGCCGCCGACGTCGTTGCTCGAAGTGCGGCGGTGATTCTTTCCGATTATCTTAAGGGACTGTTGGTCGCTCCTTTGATTGACACACTCGTGAAGAATTGCCGGAGGAGCAACAAGTTTCTGGCGGTCGACCCGAAAGCCGACGACTTCTGCGTTTACCGCGGAGCATCGATCATCACACCCAACAAACGGGAAGCCGAGCGTGCGTCCGGGCTGGTCATTGCGAATGATGAGTCACTCGTGAGGGCAGGGAACAGGCTCCTGGAAAAGACGGGTGCGGAGCACATTCTGATCACACGGGGAGAAGAAGGGATGACACTTATCGAAAAAGGTCATCACTTTCACCTCCCGACGCTCGCCCGTGAAGTCTTTGACGTGACCGGAGCGGGCGATACCGTTATAGCCACTCTGACCCTCTCCGTCGCCGCCGGAGCCACCGTGCACGAAGCCGCCTACCTGGCGAATCACGCCGCCGGGATCGTGGTAGGGAAGGTGGGCACCGCCGCCGCGACGGCCGACGAACTGCGGGCGAGTTTGGAAGACAATCACGTCGACGGGTGACGTTTGCCGCGGAGGACTTATCCACGAATTACACGGCGCGGCGTAGCCGCAACCAAAAGCCTGCCCGATGAAGAAGAAAGACAGAATGTCGAATATCGAATATCGAATGTCGAATGTCGAAGTGAGGAAGAAATGATCA
>RPQK01000113.1 GCA_003819755.1 Acidobacteriota bacterium
CGGAGCCTGCGGGGACCGAGAGGGTGAATTCTCCGAGGGAATTGGTTTTTCCGGTCACCGACGCACCGGCTTGGTCAACGCCCGTCAGCTTCTCTGAAAAAGCCGTCACTACAACGTTGTTGACCACGCCGCCCTCCGCATGCCGCACCACACCTGAAACCGCAATCATCGTGGGCGAGGCAGAAAGCGAGAAATTCTGCTGCAGATTGGCAGAAAGCGTAACCTGCCTGGCGGGGATGGGGAACGACAGGTAGCCGGAGTCAGCCAGTTTCACATTGGCTTGCACCTCAAACCCATGGTCCCTCGGAAGCTGTCCGCGATAGTCGCCGAGCGGTCCGACTGCGAGAGAGCTGGTCCACCCGTTAGGAAGGGAGGTGCTGGTTCCTCGAAGCGGGGCAGCGGTATCGATCACCGCGATAAACGATCCGTTTGGAATGAGAGCCATCCCGCCTATCTGGACCCTCCCGAGAAGAATCGCAAAGTTCGCCGGGAGCGCGAGATTCAACTGTGGGTTCGAGCCGCTTATGGTGACTGTCCCCAGATCATAGACCGCGAGATGGTTCGTGCCATAGTCGCCAAACAGGGTGATGACTGTGCTGGCCACGTAGGATCCCGAGGGGAGGTTGGCCGAGAAGGTATTCTCCTGCGAGACGAACGCTTCACCTCCACTTTTTCCATCCGTTCCTGTGAACCGGACGAGTGCAGAGCTGGTTCCGCTCCCGAGTCCGCCGATTGTACCGGACACTTGATAGAGCTCCGTCTTCGGGATCTCGATATCGACGGTTGAATCGGCCTGCACGGTAACGGCCGCGGAGTGATCGAAAATCAGCGTCGGCGCACCTTGAAAAGCCGACAGCGCAGGCCTGTAACAGACCTGTATCGAATAGACGCCGGGTGGAACGGCAACCGAATAGCGCCGGGTCAGCGAATCGACAACGGCCGGGAAAGCATCCCCGCCTTGAGCCTGGGCGCTTACCGCTACCAGTGTTCCGACATCCCCCCGCACTGCGCCTCGAAGCCGGTACCCGGCATCCAGAATAGCCTCGAGCGTTACGGGGGAGTCTACGGCAACCCCGGCAAGCTTCTTTGCGAGCAATGGTGGTCGCGGCACAATACCGGCGAAAGCCTGCGCCGTACGAGGCAGGGTCGTGTACGACAGCGGAGCGGCATTCAGCCGCAAGGTGAGAGCGGAAAGCGGAGCCGTTGCGGTGATTGAGAGGCTTCCCTGAAGGCTCGCTCCCTGAAAAGCATTCCTGACAAGCAGCGCCTGTTGGCCTGCCGCCGGCAACGTCAACTCCTGCAGTCCTATCCGAATCCCCTCCTTATCAAGCAAGCGAACGGTGACCCGCGAGGCGATCGGCCCCGGATTGAAAAGTGCCACCCCGGTGTCGAAGGCCGCTCTCGTATCAACCGGGATTGTGAAGCTCGAGAGAACCGTCGAGTTCCCGACTCCCGCTTCTGTTTGAAACGTCCCCGTGGTGTCATAAAGCGTGAAGATCGAAGCGACGCCAACCGGAACGGTGGAAGTCACTCGCGCTCCGCCGGAGGCCAGAGTCCCGCTCCCGTTTGTCTGTAAGAACGCCGAGGCGCCAGGAGCCAGGTTGACCCGAAACGTGGAGCTGTTCTGAGCCCCGCCGAGGATCGAAACCGGGAACGGAGAACCATTCTCGCCGGTTAAATCCGCGTCAATCTGAGCAGTCGCGGCGGACAGGTTGAAGAAGACGAAGGTGGTTCGGACTGAACCGCCTTGATACACCCCGTTCGCAACATGCGGAAGCTGAAACTCGAGCTGTTGTGAGTTCGAGCCGATGACCGGCAAAGTCGTGGAGGTAAAGGTGGCGAGGTTTTGTCTCAGCACGACCGCCGCCAAGGGGCGCAGGCTTTCCACCTCCAGCGTTCCCCGGAACGGTCCCAGCTGCTGGAAAAGCTCAGTGACGAACAGCGCCTGGTGAGCCGAGGCCGGCAAGGTTCGCGAGGTCTCGGGACCGGCGCCTCCGGACTCGTTTCGCAGCCGGAAAGTGACGGGAGAGTCCGCCTGCGCTACGTTCATGAGAGCTAACCCGGTATTGAAGCTCCCGGTCGTATCCACCGGAATAACAAACTTCTGCATCGCGACCGCAGAGCCCACTCCTGCCTCGGTCAGAAAACCACCCGAACCGTTAAGAATGGTAAAAACCGCGGAGACGCCCACCGCCCGGCTTGCCGCAACGCGGGCCGCACCCACCAGTAGGGGACCCTCCGCCGAAGACTGGAGGAATCGGGTTTCCCCTGGTCCCAACGAGAAAGCGAAAGTGGAATCTGTGCCCAAATCGGGGATCGTCAGCTGTCGTGGATCGCCGTTGTCATCGGTCAGAGACAGCTCGATCCCTGCCGAATCCTGGCTTGGGTTGAAAAAGACGAAAGTCGTTTTGATGACAAGGCCTTGGCCTTGGCCGTCTGCAATCTGCGGAAGATAATAGTCTTCCTGACCAAAAACCAGCGAGCCTGAGGCAAGGAAGAAGACGAGGAGGGCGAGACGGACGTATGTTTTCATGATTTTAATGCAGAATCCGGTGAATCGTGTGAATCCTGTCGAAACACCTCCTTTAGAGGATCAGCAGGATTCACAAGATTGTCAGGAGCTGGCCTTCAGCTGCAGCAACTCGTTCAGTGACCCGGAGCGGAATCCCTGCAGATCGAGCGTGACATAGTGGTAGCCGATCGCTTTGAACTCTTTGTCAATCACTTCAAGCAGGGTGATGTCGAGAATGTCGCCCATCTCCTCGCGGGCGATCTCAATCCGGGCGAGCGTGTCGTGATGCCGGACCCGGAAGTTCTTGAATCCCATTTCCCGCAACAGGCTCTCGGCCCTGTCAACCTGGCGGAGCTTCTCCTCGGTGATCTCGACTCCGTAGGGAAAACGAGACGACAGGCAGGGCATGGCAGGCATGTCCCACGTTCGCAGTCCCGCTTTTCTCGAGAGCGCCCGGATGTCTTCCTTCCGCAATCCGACCTCAATGAAGGGGCTGACCACGCTCTGCTCGCCGGCCGCTTGTCGGCCCGGCCGGTAGTCGCCGACGTCGTCCACATTGCTCCCATCGAAAACGACCTCGGTACCCCACTCCTCTCTCAACCGACTGAGGTACGAAAACAGTTCCGATTTGCAGAAGTAACACCGGTTGGAAGGGTTGGTGGTGTAGCTCGGATTGTCCATCTCCCGGGTGTCCACGATGACGTGGTTCAGTCCGTGTTGCTGGACAAACTCCGTCACCAGATTCTGCTGCATCTGAGACACCGACGGCGAGATACCCGTGACGATTCGAGCGCGGTCACCCAGCACCCGGTTCGCCATAAAAGCCAGGTAGGAACTGTCCACGCCTCCGCTGAAGGCCACAATGGCACTCCGAAAACGCCCGATAAAGTCGGCCAGGGCGCGCTCTTTGACCTGCAAATCCATGATTGAGATTTTAGCACACGGGGTTTTAAGTGCCCCTCAAGGACCCCAAAGACCTCACAGACCTCAAGGGCAAGCGACGAATCCGGCCTTGGGGTCCTTGGGGTCCTTGGGGTCTTTGGGGTCCTTGAGGTCCTTTGAACGCGCCAACCTCGCAGCCCGAAACTAGCCGCCGCTATGCTACTATTAGATCTGGAGCTTACCTCTCGATGAAAAAAACACTCGCGTTAGCCGCTCTTCTCGTCTTGGCTTTCGTCCTGGGGGCGACGCATCTGCTGTCCGCCCAAACCCTGGGGCAACAGGACAAGCAAAAGCAACAGGACAAGAAGATCGAGGAGGAGCAGCCGAAGCCTCAAGGACGAACCGGGATCCGGGTCGCGGTAAACCAGATCAAAGTCGACGTGACGGTCCAGAACAGCAAGGGTGACCTGATCCAGGGTTTGAAGAAGGAAAACTTCAAGATATACGAGGACAAGGTTCAGCAGGAGATCGCGAACTTTACCTCGATCGAAGCGCCGATGACCGTCGTCCTCGTAACCGAGTACAGCAACGCGGTTAACTGGCAGTTCCTTTATGACGTGCTGATGGCCTCCTATACCTTCGTTGAACAGATGCGCAAAGACGACTGGGTGGCGGTCATGGCGTACGACATGAGACCCGAAATCCTGGTGGACTTCACCCAGAACAAGATGGAGGTCTACAATGCCCTTCGGCGTCTCAACTTCCCCGCTTTCAGCGAAAGCAACATGTACGACACCGTCTGGGACGTGCTCGACCGCATAGAAGAGGTGGATAGTAAAGTCGCAATAGTGCTGATTGCCTCCGGCATCGACACCTTCAGCAAAAAGAACCTGGGGGAAACGCTCAAGCGGGTGCAAAACACCAACGCCGTTATATACCCGGTCAGCACCGGCGGCAATTTCCGGGCTCGCTACGAATCCGACCTGGCGGCCACCTCCAGGCTGGACCTCTACCAGGCTGACTCGACTCTAAAGCAGTTCGCGAAATCCACCGGCGGCGCGGCCTTTTTCCCCCGTTTTATTACCGAATACCCGGGGATCTTCCAGACTATTTCCGCCCTTCTTCGCCATCAGTATTCGATTTCCTACACCCCGACCAATACGAAGATGGACGGCAAACTGCGGAAGATAAAGGTGGAAGTGGAAGCTGATATCGACGGCGACGGCAAGCCGGACAAGCTTAAAGCCCAGCACCGCGAAGGCTATCTGGCTGCGAAAGAGAATTCCGACTAAAGCTGACAGCTGACGGCGGACAACTGGCCCCTGGCCAGATCCGGTTTTTGTCAGCGGTCAGCCGTCAGCTTTGTACCGTTGCGGCTTGCTCCAAACCTATCGGCACATACTCAATCACGTTCAGCCCGAATCCTTCCAACCCGATCATCTTCTTCGGATGATTCGTCATCAGTCGGATATCGCGCAATCCGAGGTCTGCGAGGATCTGAGCGCCGATCCCGTAGTCGCGGAAACTCTCTGATCCGGGGAAGGGTTCCCGTTCGCGCCGGCACATCCGCAGTTCCTGTTGAAGTGCTTTCTTCCAGTTCACGGGGTCCAGGGTGAGGTAGACCACAACGCCTCGGTCCACCTGGCTGATCAGTTCGAGCGACCTTCGCAATTCGCGGCCTGCCTGGCTGTGGCAACCACGAAACACGTCGGCAAGCACGGATTCGGACTGCACTCGAACCAGGACAGGTTCGCCGCCGTTGACCTGTCCTCTGACAAAGGCGAGATGCTGGTTGCGGTGCACCTGGTCTTCGTACACGAGGAGATCGAAGTCTCCGTACTCACTCTCAAAGGGGAGGACATCGAGCCGGGTAACCAATTTCTCGGTCCGAAGCCGGAACTTGATCAAGTCGACCACCGAGATGAGCTTGAGACCCTGCTTCTTGGCGAACACCCTCAGCTCCGGAAGTCGGGCCATCGTCCCGTCCTCGTTCATGATTTCGCAGATCACACCCGCCGGCATGAGCCCGGCTATCCGGGCAAGGTCAACGGCTGCCTCCGTCTGGCCGGCTCGCTCCAATACCCCGCCCGGACGTGCCCGCAGAGGG
The DNA here is from genome assembly GCA_003819755.1 of Acidobacteriota bacterium. Classification (GTDB taxonomy): domain Bacteria; phylum Acidobacteriota; class UBA6911; order RPQK01; family RPQK01; genus RPQK01. The sequence goes on from RPQK01000113.1 coordinate 5,502, forward strand.
AAAACATGGCCGGGGCGTATCAGATCTTCCGGCCGCGCGTGCGGATCAATCGTAGTCAGGATGGTAACGGCGCGGTCTGCTGCCGAAATACCGGTCGATACGTTCCGGCGGGCCTCGATGCTGACGCAGAACGCTGTCCCGTACCTCGACTCGTTATCCTGAACCATCAGGGGAATCTTAAGCTCTTCCAGCCTCTCCGCCGTCATCGGCAGGCAGATCAGACCCCGCCCGTACCTCGCCATGAAGTTGACGGCTTCCGGCGTGACCTTCTCGGCCGCCATCGTCAAGTCCCCTTCATTCTCGCGATCTTCCTCGTCAACAACGATGACCATCTTGCCGTCGAGAATGTCTTGTATTGCCGATTCGATAGTATCCGTGCTCATTGGTAAGCGCTTATTATAACCGGACAGGCAGAAGCACCCACAACTGGAGTACCCGGGGGCGGTTTATGTCGAAAGGACTTCAAGGACCTCAACGACCTCAAGGACGATGCGGGGAGCGTCATCTGGTCCTTGAGGTCCTTTCTGAGTCTATTTCACGGGCGGGATCTGCTTGATCCACTTCAAGCCCGGCCAGGAGGAGGTATTGATGGATTTTAGATATCTGCGGTAACGCGGCGTTTTGTACTCGACGATGAGGGGGTTTCCCGGGTCGTCGTAAATTGCCCAGGTGTTCTTCCGTTCATCTTCGACCGTTATGACCGGAATTTGTTTCTCGACTTTGTCCACCGCCAGTCCATACGTTCCGGTCCCGACCACTTTCAGTTTCAAGGGCAGGTTATTGAACGCAATCTTAGCCTGTCCCTTCTCTTTCAGTTCCTTGTACATGAAATCTGAGAGCCAGACCGTCATAGCATCCGGAGACTCGGCATCGACGCCGGCGTCGAAGAGACTATCAAAGATGAACTTCCGGCCTTCGGCCACCGCATCCTGGTACAAATGCACCGTCCCCTGGTGACTAACCGACTCCCACTCCACGAAAATATCGGGCTTGAAACGTGCGACGCGCAGGACCATCGGACTCCCTTTGTTCGCCACTGTGCTGTGATAGATCAATACGGTTTTCGCGGGAACCGGCAGAGAACCGCCGAACAAAAGGGCTCCGAAGAACAGGAGAGTCGCCGCCCCACCCAGCACCCGCTTTACGTGGGACTCGACGTATTTGCTGATGACATCCGCTTCCAGGTTAACCAGATCGCCGACCTGGAGCTGGCCGAAGTTCGTTACTTCATCGGTGTGAGGAATGATCGTAACCTCGAAGTAATCGGATCCCAGACCGGAGATAGTGAGACTAACTCCATTGACACCGATACTGCCTTTGAGCGTGCAGTAGTGAAGCACGGCGGCAGGCGCCTTGAAACGGAAAACCCTGGAATCCCCTTCCCGGCAGACCGACAGCACTTCGCCTGTTCCGTCCACGTGGCCCTGAACCAGGTGGCCGCCCAGGAAATCGGTCAGTCGGGCGGCGGGCTCGAGATTCACCCGATCCCCCGCACTTTTGCGCCCGAGGCTGGTTAGCCGCAAGGTCTCCGGTACCGCAAATACCGTAAACGAGTCAGTTCCCTTCTCGGTAACGGTCAGACAGACGCCGTCGACGCTGATACTGTGTCCGATTCCCAGGTCGTTGAAGACCTCCCGGCAGCGAACACGGAAAGTGGCTCCAGCCTCGGTCTGGTCCTTGTTCACGACCTCCCCTGTTTCCCTTACGATACCCGTGAACATCTATGCTTCCCTTCCTCCTTTGAGCAGTTGAACTTCCTCGTCGGTCAATTCCCGATAGGCACCGGGCGGGAGCTTGCCGAGCTTGAGCTTGCCGATCGAAACCCTTCTCAGCTTGAGGACCGGGTGGCCGATCCGCTCAAACATTCGCCGCAGTTGCCGGTTCTTGCCCTCAAGGAGCTCCACCTGGTACCAGGAGTTGTTCCCCGTCTCCAAGACGCTGATTTTCGAGGCTTGCATCCAAACGCCGTCGATGGTCAAGCCCTTTCGAAGACGGTCGAGCTTGGCTTCATCAGGGAGGTCTTTGACCTTCACCTCGTAAACCTTCGGGAGAGTTCCTCCCTCCGTGATTCTTCGAGCCAGCTCTCCGTCATTGGTCAGAACAATGAGGCCTTCGCTGTTGTAATCGAGCCGGCCGGCCGGGTACAGGCGGGCAGACGACCTCACGAGGTCCGTGACCACCTGGCGACCCTCAGTATCCCGAACCGAGCTGAGGACGCCGCGCGGCTTATTAACAGCATAATACTCCAGGCGTTCCGGCCGGATGAGCTTGCCATTGACCTTTATGTGGTCCTTCTCGGGATCCGCCCGAGACCCGAGTTCCCTTACCACCTGACCATTTACGGTCACGGCCCCTTCCTGAATAAGGGTCTCGGCCTTGCGACGCGAAGCTATCCCGGCCCGGGCTATGATCTTCTGGAGTCGCTCCATCATTTCAAACAAGTATACCCTGAGAGAACCGGGCAAGGGACACAAGGGACAGAAGGGACAGCAGAGACGCCAGGAACCCTATGTCCTTTCTGTCCCTTCTGTCCCTTGTGTCCCTTGTGTCGCTGAGCTCCTGACCACGTCCTGCCCCAGGATTTCTTCCAGCTCGGTCAGCGTAGGCAGTTCGGACAGGTCGTTTAAGCCGAAGTGGACCAGGAATTCCCGGGTTGTGCCGTAAAGAATAGGCCGGCCCACCACCTTCTTCCGACCTTTGGTCTGGATCAGCTTCTTTTCAAGGAGCGTCCGAATCGTGCTGGTCCCTTTGATACCCCGGATTTCCATGATTTCGGGCAGCGTAATCGGCTGCTTGTAGGCGATAACAGAGAGGGTTTCAAGTGCAGCCAATGAGAGTTTGGCGGAAGGGCGGGTCTTCAGGTAGCAGCGAACGATTTCGTGATGCTCAGGCCGCGTCGTCATCCGGTATCCACCCGCGACGGACCTGATTTCCACCGCGTTCTGAAGGGAATGAAAATCCTGCATGACCTGGCTGACGTGGTCCGTCAACCGAGCGGCGTCGAGATCCGGAAAGACCTGGCACAACTGTTCCAAGGTGACCGGTTCGGTCGCTGCAAAGAAGATCGCCAGGATCTGAGCCGTTAATTCGTCGTTGGGCATGCACGAATCCGTATGTCCTCGAAGATCCCCTTTTGAAACAACCGGACCTCGTGGCGCTTGACCAGCTCCAGCAAAGCAAGCACTGTCACAACCAGGTGAAGTCGCGAGATTTTCCGTTCAAGGAACATCGAGAAGTAGAAATCCTTCCGCACCGTGAGCAGCTTTCGAATCTCGGCCAACTTCTCCTCGAGGGTCACGTGCTCACGGGTGACCTCCATGACAATCTGATCCTTGTATCGCTCGACAATCACGTGGAACGCCTTCACGAGGTCAAAAACATTGGCCGTGACCATCTCCTGTTCGTCCCCGGCAAACTCGTTCTCGCCCCGGGCCCAAACCGAAAGCTCGACCGTCTCGCGCTCGTACAAAAGCTGCGCCGCGTTCTTGAATTTCTCGTGCTCGAGAAGCTGCTGGACCAGATCTTTGCGGGGATCTTCGCTTTCCTCGCCTTCCTGTGCCGGATCGGGCGGCAACAGCATCCGCGATTTGATGTAAATCAGGGTCGCGGCCATCAGCAGGAATTCGCCGGCCAGATTGATGCTCAGGTCCTGCATCATCTGCAAGTACCGAAGATACTGCTCCGTGATCCGCGCAATCGGGATATCGTAAATATCGACTTCCTGAGTACGGATCAGGTGAAGCAGGAGGTCCAGAGGGCCTTCGAAGATCTCAAGCTGGACTTTGTAATCTTGGGTCTCGGCCACTAGGTGTACTTTATCCTCATGGCCTGACGTACCTCATCCAACGTTTGTTCGGCGATAACGCGTGCTTTCCGGCTGCCTTCGAACAAGGTTTCCTTCAAACCGGCCACGTTGTTTTCAAGCTTCACGCGCTTCTCGTGGAGCGGCTCGATCACTGGAATGAGGTCTTCGAGCAGGCGTTTCTTACAGTCGATGCATCCGATCCCAGCCGTCCGGCACCCCTCGGCAGCCCATTCTTTGCCCTGCTCTTTGGTGAACACCCGGTGGAGATCGAAGACAGGGCACAGGTCAGGGTTGCCCGGGTCGTGTCGCCGGACACGGGCCGGGTCGGTCATCATCGTCAAAACCTTCTGACGAACGCTCTTGGGATCTTCGGACAATTGGATCTCATTCCCGTAGCTCTTGCTCATCTTCCGCCCGTCGGTCCCGGGTAGCTTCGGAGCTTTGGTCAGCTTGGCCTGAGGCTCGGGAAAGACGGGTGTATAGAAGTTGTTAAACCGGCGCGCCACTTCGCGGCACAGCTCGATATGCGATACCTGATCCTCGCCGACCGGCACCGTATCGGCCTTGTAGACCAGGATATCGGCTGCCTGAAGCAGCGGATACCCCAGGAATCCGTACGTTGAAAGGTCCTTCTCCTTCAGCTGTTGCTGCTGTTCCTTATAAGTCGGAACCCGCTCGAGCCAAGGGACGGGAACAATCATCGAAAAGAGAAGGTGCAATTCGGCGTGCTGAGGCACCTGCGACTGGATCATCACGATCGAGCGCTCGGGATCAAGCCCGGCCGCAAACCAGTCGATCGCAATCTCCACGACGTTGCGATTCACTTTCTCGACGTCCTGATACTCGGACGTCAAGGCGTGCCAATCGACAATGCCGAAAACGCAATCATGCGTATCCTGCATCTGAATCCAGTTGTCGAGGGCTCCCACGAGGTGGCCAAGATGCAGCCGCCCGGTGGGACGCATTCCGCTGAAGACTCGATTTTTCATAGGGATCTGTGTCAAGAAACGAGAACGTGCATAAGAGCCAGGACAGGGCTGAGAAGTACGTCGATAAGGCCGGACCACAGCAAAGCGACAAGCAATATGAAGCTGTAGGGGCGAATGGCGTCAAAGAGGTCGCCAAACCGAGCAGGGAGAATGCCGGCCAGCACCCAGCTGCCGTCCAGAGGAGGAACCGGGATCAGGTTGAAAACCGCCAAAATTAGGTTGAGGAATACGCCCGTGAAGGACAGCACGTAAAGAGGGTAGACAACGCTGTGGTTCCCTTCCAGCTCTTGGGGGAAGAAACCGATCATCAGCCTCAATACGAGCAGAAATCCGAGGGCAGCGATAAGGTTGCTGACGGGGCCGGCGGCGGCAATCAGGACATGATCGCGCCGGGGGTTCTTCAGATTTGCCGTGTTTACAGGAACCGGCTTGGCCCATCCGAACATGAAGCCAGTCAGCATCCCCAGCAACGGGAAGATTATCGTGCCGATCAAATCTATATGTGGTATCGGGTTGAGCGTGATCCGGCCCAGGTAGCGCCCGGTTGAGTCCCCGAGGCGATTAGCCACCCAAGCGTGCGCCGATTCGTGAATGCTCAGCGAAAAAAGGAGAACGACCATCCCGATAAGCACTTGGGACCAGTCGATGTTAGCCAATGATTCCACCGAGACATCATAGCATTGCCGCCGGGAATTGCGATTGGGGATTGCGGGGTTTGTCGACCGGAGGAAAGGACCTCAAGGACCACAAGGACCTCAAGGACGCCGGAACGCTCTGTGTTTGAGGTCCTCGGGGGTCTCGAGGTCCTTGGGGTCCTTGAGGTCTTTGAGGTCTTTTCCTCCGGCCAACACGCCCGGCCCGCCACTCGATAGCCCAGTGCTATAATACGCTCGAATGACTGGGTTATTGTTCAATTTAGCAACAGTCGCCTACGCGGTAGGGGTGCTGTCGAGTGGCGTTTTCTTCATTTACCGGAAAAAGCCGTTCTTCGACGCGGCGCTCGTTGCTATCTGCGCCGGGTTTGGCCTTCATACCGGGTTTCTGATTGCGCGGGGCATTGCGACTGGACAGTGCCCGCTCATAGACCTCCGGGACTCGCTGGCCTTTTTCGCCTGGACCGTCTCCTTGTGCTTTTTTATCTCCTATTTCCGGTACCGAGTGCAGGCCCTGGGACTTTTCCTGCTTCCCTGGGTGGCGCTCTTGATGCTCGGGACTTTTCTCGTGCGCTCATCCCCGATTCCGCAGGCGCTTCGCAGCTCCTGGATGTATTTCCACGTTCTCTGCCTGGCACTCGCTTACGGGATGTTTTTTGTGACCTTCGTGGCCGGCCTCCTGTACCTGTTCCAGGAACGCGAGCTGAAGAGCCGGAAACCACGCACTTTTTACTATCGCCTTCCATCGCTGGACCTGCTGGATGACTTGTTTTACAAGTTTCTAATTGCGGGCTTCGGCTTCATGACTCTGGGTCTCATGGCCGGCATGATCTGGGCTGAACAGAAGTGGATCGACTGGCACACGGACGCCAAGGTAATCGCCGCCCTGCTCACCTGGTGCATCTACCTGGTGCTGATTTATTTACGGATGTCGGTAGGATGGCGAGGGAGACGGGCCGCCTTCATCAATGTCGCCGGTTTTGTCTCGGTGATTTTCACACTCGTCAGCGCCAGCTTCCTCGGGGGCCTGCATAAGTTCTAAGCTGTTATAAAGAATGAAGCTGGTACTCGTTGGCTTAAATCACAGAACGGCGCCCGTTGAGGTGCGGGAGCGTCTGAACTTCACGGAAAACCGACTCCCGGAGGCGCTGTCCGCACTGAGGCAGGATTTCGGTTGTGAGGAAGCGCTGATTCTGTCGACCTGTAACCGGGTCGAGGTCGTGGCCCACCCGGAAGACGGGTGTCTCCGAACAGATCGGATCAAGCAGTTCCTCTACGACTTCCACAACCTGCAGCCACCCTGCCTGGAGCCATACCTGTACAGCCTCACTGATCGCGAAACGGTGCGCCATGTTTTCCGGGTGGCGAGCAGCCTCGATTCCATGGTCATCGGCGAATCTCAGATTCTCGGGCAGATGAAACGGGCGTACGCCGCCGCCAGCGGGGCGGGCAGTTCCGGGGTTTTCATCAACAGCCTCATGCATCGCGCGTTCCACGTCGCCAAGAGGGTTAGAACAGAGACGAGGATCAGCAGCTCCGCCGTTTCGGTCAGCTATGTCGCCGTGGAGCTTGCGAAAAAGATCCTGGGCGAGCTGTCCAACCGCTCGATCCTCATCATTGGCGCCGGGAAGATGAGCGAACTGGCCGCCCGCAATCTGGTCAAGTTCGGGATTTCCCACGTCTTTGTCACTAACCGGACCGCGGCCCGCGCGGAGGAAATGGCCGAGCGTTTCAATGGAACGGCCGTGCCTTTCGAGGATCTGTTATCAAACCTCGTTCCAGTCGACATCGCCATCGTTTCAACCGGAGCGGACAGTTACGTCCTGAGAAAGCCTGAAATGCAGCGGGTTATCCGCGAACGACGGTACCGCCCGTTGTTTCTGATCGACATCTCGGTGCCCCGGAACGTGGACCCCGCCATCAACGACCTGGAGGAGATCTTCCTATATGACATTGACGATATGCAGGCGGTCATCCAGGCGAACATCGAGGAGCGTCACAAAGAAGCGCAATCGGCAGAGGCCATCATAGCCGAAGAGCTGGAGGCCTATGCCCATAGGGCAGCAACCAGACAGGCGGGCAGCCTGATCAGCGCGCTCCGAGGTCGCGTGGAGCAAATCTGCCTGACCGAGCTGGAAAGGAACCGCAATGTGATGACTCCGGACGAATACGAGCGGACGGAGAGGATGTTACGGACGACCGCTCACCGCCTGGCCCATCCCTTCATACAGCACTTGAAGAACCCTGACGGCAACTTGAGCCGCTATGAGCATGAAGTCGAGCTCATAAAGAAGATGTTTCGAATCGAAGAAAAGGAATGAAACCGCTCATCATCGGTTCCCGTGGAAGTCGACTGGCCCTCTGGCAGTCCAACTTCATCAAAGAGGAGATTCAGAGAGCCAACCCCGAGGTGCGTGTCGAAATCGCCGTGATCAAGACGACCGGCGACAAGA
>RPQK01000114.1 GCA_003819755.1 Acidobacteriota bacterium
GGCCAATCCACTCTGTTTCCGACCAGCTAAACAGCACCCTGGGCTCGGCTTCGGCTCAGGTCCTCGCCCACGATCTGGCCGCTCTTCCCGACTATCCCTCACTGCGGCCTGATCAGTTGCTGCTGTTTTCAGGTTACGGGATCGGTGGGCCGGGCCGTCGAGACCGGATGATGATGTCGATGGCGCGCCGTGAGGGCGGCGTTCCGATGCCGGCGGCCGCCCCTCCTGCCGAGGCTGCTGACGCTATCGCTTACAAGAGTGGAGCGCCGGCCCCGGCGCCGCCTGGCGGGGTCGTCGGAGGGACACTCGGCAAGTTGAAAGAGGAAGAACGGCCGGCCGCACCGGCGGCCGAGGCTCCCCTGCGCTCCGATTTCTCGGAAACCGCTTTCTGGCAGCCTCACCTGCTGACCGGCGCTGACGGCTCGGTCACCGTCGAGTTCAAAGTGCCCGATTCGGTGACGTCCTGGAATGTCTGGGTCCACGCGGTAACGCGCGACTTGCTTGGCAGTTCGTTAATGAAGGAAACGCGCAGCGTAAAGGATCTGATGACACGTCCCTATCTGCCGCGCTTCCTGCGGGAAGGGGATCAGGCGGAGCTGAAGGTGGTGCTAAACAATGCCGGAGAGAGCGAGCTTCAGGGTGAAGTCACGCTGGAGATCCTCGATCCGGAAACCGAGAAGAGCCTGCTTGGAAGCTTCGCTCTGAATCCTCAAGGCGCTCGCAAGCCTTTCCGTGTCAAGCCCGGAGGCGGCGCCAATGTCAGCTTCCCACTGGTCGCTCCGCCTCGAGTCGGATCTGTCGCGTTCCGCGTCATCGCCAAAGCCGGAAACTTGAGTGATGGCGAGATCCGGCCTCTGCCGCTCTTGCCCGGCCGGATGCACCTGTCGCAGTCCCGGTTCGTGACTCTGCGGGATGCGGCCCGTCGCCAACTGACCTTCGAGGACCTGCAGAAGGCGGACGATGCAAGCCGTATCAACGATCAGATGGTTGTGACAGTCGATGCTCAGCTCTTCTATTCGGTCTTGGCGTCTCTCCCGTATCTCGTGAATTATCCTTACGAGTGCACCGAGCAAACCCTCAACCGTTTCCTTTCGTCCGGGATTCTCTCCAGCCTCTACAAGGATTACCCCGCAGTTGCCCGGATGGCCCAGACACTCTCCGAGCGGCCGACCCGGTTCGAGACGTTCGACGATGTCGACCCCAACCGGAAAATGGCCTTGGAAGAGACTCCCTGGCTGGTTGAGGCGCGGGGGGGCAGCGAGAAGGAGGATCAGCTGAGCAAGGTCCTGGATCCGAGAATAGCCAAGGCGGAAAAGGATCTGGCTCTCGCCAAACTCAGGAAAGCCCAAACCGCCAGTGGAGGATTTCCGTGGTGGCCCGGTGGCCCGCCTTCCCCTTACATGACCCTATACCTCATGTACGGGTTTGCCAAGGCTTCTGAGTTTGGGGTAGAGGTGCCTAAAGAAGTTGTCCAGCGCGGGTGGGGCTACTTGGCCCGCCATTTCCGCGAAGACTACAAAGAGCGGATGATCAAGGACGATTGCTGTTGGGAATTCCTGACATTCCTCAATTACGTCGCCTCCTGCTACCCGGATGCTACCTGGATGGGCGACGCTCTTACGGCAGAGGAAAGGGACACGATCCTGAAGCACTGCTTCAAGCATTGGAAGGAGCACTCGCCGTATCTGAAGTCCCAACTGGCGCTCACCCTCAAACGGATGCGGCGTCCACAAGACGCCGAATTGGTCTTCAAGAGCGTCATGGATTCGGCGAAGACCACGCAGGAGGAGGGAACTTTCTGGGCGCCGGAAGACAGGGCGTGGCTCTGGTACAACGATACGATCGAGACTCACGCGTTCGCTCTGCGGACGCTCACGGAACTGATGCCGCAGGATGCCCGAAAAGACGGCCTGGTGCATTGGCTGTTTCTGAACAAGAAGCTGAACCACTGGAAGTCCACCCGGGCGACCGCGGAGGTTCTCTACTCCCTGGTTTACTACCTGAAACAGGAAGGCGCGCTCGGCATTCGGGAAGAGGCTACCATTACCGCAGGTCCGAGGCAGACGCACCTGGTCTTTGAACCTGACCAATACACCGGCAGAAAGAACCAGATCGTCGTTCCGGGCACGGAGGTCGACTCGAAAGCGGCCACCATCGTTGTCGAAAAGCCAGGAAAAGGCCTCATGTTTGCCTCCGCCACCTGGCATTTCTCGACGGAACGGTTGCCGGACGAAGACCGGGGTGACCTGCTGGCCGTTTCCCGGAAGTACTTCCGTCGCGAGAAGACCCAGGAAGGCTTTGTTTTGAAGCCCCTGTCGGAAGGCAATACTCTGGAACCGGGAGACGAAGTGGAAGTTCAGTTGTCTATTCGGGCCAAACACCCCTGCGAGTACGTGCACCTGCGTGACCCGAGGGCCGCCGGACTGGAGCCTGGAAGCGCCGTTTCGCGCTACAAGTGGGACCTTGGAATTGGCTGGTATGAGGAGATACGGGACTCGGGCACCAACTTCTTCTTCGAATGGCTGCCGCAGGGCGAGTACACGTTCAAGTACCGGGTGCGGGCAAACATGTCCGGGACATTCCGCGTGAGCCCCGCAACCCTGCAGTCCATGTACGCCCCCGAATTTACCGCATATTCGTCGGGCGCCGTCCTGAAAATCGGCCCGGTCGCGCAAAAGGGGACGGACTGAGGGTGGAACAAGGTGACAGGCATGGGGGCGTCCCCTGGGAGCGCAGGCGTCTCGCCTGCACTGGGGCAAGGGGCGTCCCGCCCCGTCCGCACCTCTCGCAAGGCCGATGGTGCCGACAGCGCGGACGGGGCGGGACGCCCCTCGCCCCAGTGCAGGTGAGACGCCCGCGCTCCCAGGGGACGCCCCCACTCTCGATTCTTATTTTAGCGCTTATACCCCGTCCCTTCGGGACTCTGTTGGTCGCCCCCTAAGGCAGCCTGGTCGTCTGATGGGCGACCATCTTCCAGGTTTTACCCTGCTTCGCCCAAACGTGCAACATCATCAGATTGCTGTCGACGCCGCCGGTGGGAGTAGTGGCTTTGAGTCTGGCTTTTGAATGCACAATCGCCGCGTCTTTTCCATAGATGTGCACCGTCATCGACTGGTAATCGATAGCTTCGTACTTGGTCCCGCTGTTCATTTTCGCCAGGTAGCTCGTCTTGTCATCAACGGCGCCAGTAGAGTGGGTGTAGATCAGGTCATCAGCGAATATCGTCTGAAGAGCCGCGATATCGCCCGCCAGTACCGCCTTGGCCCAGTTTCTCTCCGCCTGCTCTACAGCCTGTTGATCGGGTGTGGCTCCGAAAACAGCCGGTAAACCGCACAGCGCAAGCGCGGCAACCAGGAATCGTCGACGTTTCATGTTGTCTCCTTGAAAGATCAGTAACTGAACAAGTTGCCCCGATTAAGAAGACTGTCGGGGTCAAAGCAGGCCTTCAGACGTTTCATCTCCTCGATCCCTTCAGGCCCGTACATCTCCATCAGCATTTCACGTTTCAGCTTGCCGATCCCGTGCTCCGCTGACACCGTTCCCCCCATTCGGACGACCGCCCGTCCCCATTCTCGGTAAAGCTGTCGGCCCTTTTCGTACTCGTCAGTGCTCCTGGGAATGATATTTACGTGCAAATGGTTGTTCCCGATGTGGCCGAAAATGACGTGCTCGAGCCCGAGGCGGTCGAGTCCCTCGCGGTAAAGTCTCACGACATCGTCCAGGCGATCATCAGGAACGGCGAGATCCGTCCCTAATTTCGTCAGTCCCGGATTGGTCTTCTTCCTTTCACCTATGGTCCGATTCACGGCTTCCGGGATGGCATGGCGGAACGCCTTCAGCCGCTCCATCTCTTTCTCGCTGGTTGCCAGCCAAGCCGTTTCCGGGTCGGCTCCGCACTTCTCGAGGTGTTGAGAGAGAGACGCGACCCGGTCTTCGAGAAAGTTCTCCTGGTGACCGTGATACTCGAGATAGACGGCCACACCCGGGCCTTCCGGGAGCCGGAGCTCGGTGCCGGCCGGTTCGTTACGCACCAGGGCGAGCGACCTTTCGTCGAAAAACTCCAGCGCCGCCAGCCCTTCGGTTTCGGGTTTGATTCTTGCCATGGCTCTCGCCCGGCGTACGACGGCAAGGGCGCCGTTCTCATCGGGCAGGAACGCGAGCAGTCCAAACTGAACGGGAGGATTGGGCCTTAGGCTCAGTTCTGCCTCGAAGACGACTCCCAGCGTGCCTTCTGAGCCGACAAACAGGTCCACGAGGTCCATTTCGTCCTGCGCGAAGTACCCGCTGGCGTTTTTCATGGATGGCAGGCGGTAAGAGGGGAGCGCGCCGGCAATCCTCCGCCCGCACTCGGCGGTGATCTCAAAGGACCGGTTGCTGGCGCGATTCGCTTGGCGCCGGATAAGCAAGGTCGAGCCGTCAATCAGCATCACTCGAAGGCTATGGATGTAGGCGCGCACCGCGCCATAGAGGAAGCTACGGGCGCCCGAAGCATTGCAGGCGATCATGCCGCCGATCGACGCCGAGGTCTCGGTCGGGTCGGGAGGGAAGAACCATTTCGAGCCGATTTCCTCGCGTATGGCCGTCCGGATTTCGGCCAGGGACAGACCAGGCTGTACAACGACCGTGGGCAAAGGCTCCTTCTTGACCGACAAGAGTCTCTTCATCCGGGAGAGATTAAGAACGTGTCCGCCCTCGGGAACCGCGCCTGCTGTGATTCCAGTCCGGGCACCCTGCAGTGTGACCAGTTCCCGCCTTGCTTCGGCGTAGCGGAGGTGGTCACGGATTTCGTCAGTGGAAAGAGGAAACGAGATCGAGTCTGCCCACCCGGTTTGCCGCGACTCGTCGCGCAGGTAGTCTGGAAAGTCGTCCTCTACCCGGTAATGAATCCCCGCTTGGTCCATGGCCGGAACCATGATAGCACCGGAGTTCCGCGTCCGCAGGACTGGGCCCCCAGGGATGTCCTGAACGCGGGCCACGCAAATTTTCTTGTCAATTTTTTAGCTTTTGCTGCTACAGTTACCTGCGCTGTTGAGTTACCACAAGTGTTAACCGTTTTTATTGACAGAAAGGGGGAGGCTATGAACCTATCCTCTAAGAAGTTCGGGTCCTTGTGTCTCGTTGTTTTCGTTCTGCTGGCCATTGGTGTCCCAACTTTTGCGGGAAAACCGGCCAGGGTGGATCACAAAGCCCTCCAGAACACTCCGATTCAACTCGGTACGTCGGGTGGTAGCGTTATCGAGCTGGCCAACGGTTACTGCTGCTCGGGCACCCTCGGGGCGCTGGTCAGAGACCCGCACAACGGTGCGCTCTTTGTTCTGAGCAACACTCACGTATTCGCTGGAGATTCCGTTGCCGGCGGGAACCAGAAAGTGGCCAAGGATGGGGATGACATCAATCATCCGGGTTTTGTCGATACCTCCTGCGGCGCCAACACGAACATAATCGTGGCCGACCTTTCGGACTGGTGTCCGATCGTGCCTGGCGGGGTGACACTGGTCGACGCCGCGATCGCACAGATTCGGCCGGGAATGGTTAGCCCGGACGGTGCGATTCTCGAGATTGGCACTCTGAGTTCAGTCACTTTGGCTGCTTTTCCCGGCCTTGGCGTGAAGAAGAGCGGCCGGACCAGTGGTCTAACCCGGAGTACCGTCGAAAGTCTGAACGCGACAATCAGCGTCGGTTACTCGACCGAATGCGCGGGATCGTCATATACGAGCACGTACCGGGGGCAGATCCTGGTCAAGAACCGCCGGTTTCTCAATGCGGGGGATTCCGGATCCCTCATGGTTGAGGATGTGCCCACCAACCCGAGGGCGGTCGGATTGCTCTATGCCGGGAGTAATACGATCGCCGTTGCGAATCCGATCAGCGCCGTTCTCGCCTACTTTGACGTGGAGATGGTGGGAGCGGCCGGTGCGGCTGGAACTGAAACGCCGGCGGGCGAGGGCCTTTCCCGGGCGGAACTGGCGCGAGCGATACGCGTTCAGCAGCTGAACGAGGGTCTGCTGCTCGGAACTCCCGGGGCTATCGGTCATGCCGTCGGCGCTGGCAATGGTCGGGCGGTCATCAAGGTTCTCGTCGAGGAACTGAGTCCGGAAGCGGTGCTCGGAGCGCCGCGCGAGATCGAGGGCATTCAGGTCGTGGTGGAGCCAATCGGCAAGATTATGGCGTATTAGTTTCCTGAGTTCGTGCTCTGCATCCGTGGGGCCATCTCGGCCTGGCCGACTGCGCTGATGCTTCCGGCCAGGCCAGGAAATCCCACCGTCACCGCCAAGCCGCCCGCCAGGCGGCTATGGCCGCTTGAATGTCACCTCACTCGGTCACAAGCTCGCCGACCAACTGTCGGGAATCCTGCTCGACGACCGGCTTGCGTTCGATCAGTCGAATCTGGATCTGTCCGTCTTGCACGCGAGTTTCGTAGGCTGCCAGTTCATACGTACTCGGACCGTGGACCACGTGCCCGTCTTCCATTGCGAAAACCGATTGGTGCCAGGGGCACTCGACACAGACTCCGTCTGCGCCCTTTTCAAGGAAAGTTCCTTCCTCAAGTGGCCCGCCCTCATGGGCACAGACGGCGGCCATCGCATAAATCCGCGAACCGCGTTTGTACAATACGACTGCCGTGCCTTCTACCTCGATGCGCCTTGGGCGGTTCTCGGTCAGTTCGGCATCGCTCAGGACCCGAGTCCATTCCGTGGGGCCCTCGGGCCGTTCCGACTTGTCGACGCCCACCCGATAGTGGTACGTCATTTTCCCCCCCAGCCACGCCGAAACGAACATGGCGCCAAACCCGAGCGTCGAAAAGAGTTTCGACATGCCGGATGGCCGGCCGTTTCCATTGCGAAGCGAGAGGAGGTAGAGGACCAGAGCTACGGAGTTGAGGCTGCCGTGAACGGCGGCGGTGTTCATGGCCCGGCGCGGGACGGTCGAAAAGTCCGTTACTCCGGCAAGAGCCGTGGGTACGGCCATTATTGCGCCCGCTTGGATGAGTTTCCGGGCGAGTTTGCCGTTCAGTTCCCCGCTGGCGAGGTTGAATAAAGAACCAAACGCGAAGGCGCCGACGACAAAGTCGGTCAACGCCGGATGCAGCGGATGTCCGAGCCAGGTGCCGTGCAGGGCATCGGCCACCTTTCGGGCCGGCTCGCCGCCCCCCAGGACCGCGTTGTGAATCCCGCGGCTCACCGCGTGCGAAGCTGAATCGATACTCTCGATCTCTTTCAGGTTTCTTTCGACGTCGGTCTCTTGCATTGGGACCTCCTTTGACTGCTCTAAAAAGGTCGGAATTGATAAGAGAAGGGCAAACAGGATCTTAGACTCAGTATAGGCCACGAACAGACGAGAGGCGTACATTGCGGCCTGCCCGGTCTTCCTAATACAATCGATTGCGGAAGGGGCATCGTGGAACAAATCCTGATCACCAGCGCACTCCCATACGCAAACGGCAGCATTCATCTCGGCCATCTCGTCGAGTACATCCAGACAGACATCCTCGTCCGGTTCCTGAAGTTGACCGGACGCGACGCAGTCTACATGTGCGCGGATGACACGCACGGCACGCCGATCGAAGTGAAAGCCCGTCAGAAAGGGATCCGGCCCGAGGAGCTCATCGGTATCTATCACGAGGAACACCAGAAGGACTTTTCTGACTTTCACATCAACTTCGACTGCTTCTACACAACGAACAGTCCAGAGAATCGCTATCATTCAGAGCTCATCTTTACCCGGCTCAGAGACCAGGGGCACATCGCTAAGCGGCCGGTCGCGCAGTACTACTGTGAAAAAGATTCCCGCTTCCTCCCTGATCGCTACATCAAGGGGGCCTGCCCAAATTGCAGTACTCCCGACCAGTACGGCGATGTCTGCGAGGCCTGCGGCACAGCTTACACTCCGACCGATCTCGCCGATCCCCATTGCGCCCTCTGCGGTACTGCACCGGTCATGCGCGAGTCGGTGCACTACTTCTTCACGTTGAGTGCTTACGAGCCGTTCCTGCGCGAGTGGGTCGCTACTCCCGGCCGGTTACAGCCGGAGATCAGAAGGTTCATCGAGCACTGGTTCAAGGAGGGGCTCCGAGACTGGGACATAAGCCGCGACGGGCCGTACTTCGGTTTCAAGATTCCCGGAGAGGAGAACAAGTACTTCTACGTGTGGCTTGACGCTCCGATCGGCTACATCGCTACCACTCAGAAGTTTTGTGAGATGACAGGAAGGGACTTCCCCTCATACTGGCTGGATTCAAAAGCCAAGATCTATCACGTGATCGGCAAGGACATTGTCTACTTTCACACGCTTTTCTGGCCCGCGATGCTCAAGGGTGCGGGCTACAGCCTGCCAACCCGGGTACTCGTCCATGGCTTCCTCACGATCAACGGGGAGAAGATGTCCAAGAGCCGGGGAACGTTCATAAACGCCCGGGATTTTCTCAACCACCTGGACCCCCAGTACCTCCGCTATTACTACGCAGCGAAACTCAGCGGGCAGCCGGACGACCTTGACCTTAATCTCGATGACTTCGCGACCCGGGTGAATGCCGAGTTGATCAATAAGATAGCCAATCTGGTCAGCCGAGTCGTGCCTTTTGTGAACAGGAATTTCTCGGGCCGGCTGAGTGAGCTGCCTGCCGGCTACGACACGCTGATAGGTGAGATGCTCGATCGCGTACCGGCGGTTCGCGAGAATTACGAAGCGGTGGACTTCAGCCGGGCGGTCCAGGAGATTGTGGCGATCAGCGACATCGCCAATAAGTTCTTCCAAGATCGTGCCCCGTGGGATCTAGTCAAGACGGACCTCCCAGCCGCTCAACGCGTCTGTACTCTGGCCCTGAACGCATGCCGGACGGTGACGGCTCTCATCAAGCCGGTCCTGCCTCGTTTCGCCGCTGATGTCGAACGGATACTGCGCATCCCGGAGCTCGGTTTTAACGACGCGGCTCGTTTCGACTTAACGAACCACGAAGTCGGACCCTTCGAGCGCCTGGTGGAGAGGGTTGACCCAAAGAAGGTCCAGGCGATGCTGGGGTCGAAGTAATCCACGAAAGTCCTCCAGGGTTTGATAGCGAAGGGTTGTGAGGCTGGGGGTTCGGCTACTCTCTCCCGCCGGAGGCGTGAGAGGAGAGTAGCCGGGGGTGGAGCCGTTTTTCAGGCGACACCCCCGGAAAAGAGGGAGCATAATCCCCACTCCGGCAGGAGTGGGAGGAGGGCCTCCTCGCACCCCTGCCGGGGTGCGTTATTGCGTTCGGGTCGTTTTCCGGGGGTGTCGCCTGAAAAACGGCTCCACCCCCGGCTACTCTCCTTTCACGCCTCCGCCGGGAGGAAGTAGCCGGACCCCCAGCCTCCTGTTTGTCCAGGCGCGTATTCCGGCTAAGCAAGTCTGGGCTTTGCTACGCGACCCTTTTGGGGTGGGGACCTTTTTCAACACCCTCGCGTCGTGCGGGGCTCTGTATCGGAGTGTCGGCCATAGCGGCTTTTGTTATTGAAATCACTCGTTTTGCCGAGACAGGCGCTATAATGAGCGACATGAGAAGAGGGTTGATCTGTCTGCTTCTTGTCTGTTTTGTCCTCTCCTTGGCTCCGGTGAGGGTGACTGGTCAAAAGTGGGAGCAAATGGCGGTGATCATGGCCGATGTCTCAAAAGATGAGACCGCCTTTATCGTCGATAATGCCGAGGGCATCATCGTCGACCGGACCATCATGATCGAGAGACGTGACGGGAAGCTGAAGGACACGTACGAGGTCCTCCACGTCTATGGACGGTGGGTCCTGACAAAGGAGAGGATCGAGCACGAATTTCCGGCCGGGTCACGGATTTATCAATAACCGGTCCTATTCCTGCTGCTCGTTCTCCTTGTCCTGGTGGATGGTCGTGAGCTTCACGATTTCGTAGGTCCGGACGCCGCCCGGCGTCTGGATCTTCACCTCGTCGCCTTCCTCGTGGCCCAAGAGGCTCCGACCGATGGGGGAAGTGGTCGAAATCAATCCCTCCGCCGCGTTCGACTCTTCGCTCGTCACCAGCCTGTAAGTGATTTCCTTGCCTGAATCCACATCCAGAATCACCACGGTCGAGCCATAGGAGATCTTGCCCTCCGGGATTTTGCTCAGGTTAACCATCGCGAGCTTGGACAATCGTTGTCGCAGGGCGGCCAGCTGGGCCTGTACGTAAGACTGTCTTTCCTTGGCCGTCTGGTACTCCGCGTTTTCGCGCAGGTCCCCCATCTCGAGCGCCTTCTTGAAGGCCTTCGGCAGCTCGTCCTTGAGCTCACGGTCCAGTTTTTTGATCTCTTCTTCGAGTTTCCGTTTTGCGTCGTTCAAAAGTGTGCAGCCTCACTTGCGAGTCTTAAGAATGTTCCGGGAAAGATCCCGAGGTAGAAGACCCCGGCCAGCATTATAGCAATAGCCACAGCTGCGGAAGCAGGTACGCGCACGATCAGACCTTCGGTTCCAGGCTCCCGCATGTACATGAAGACGATCACCCTCAGGTAATAGTAGAGACCGATGGCGGAAGCGAGGAGGCCGATCACGACCAACCAGTACAGGTGGCTCTCGATCGCCGCCGTGAACAGGAAAAGCTTCCCCATGAAGCCGGCGGTAGCGGGAATACCGGCCAGCGAGATTAGAAAAATAGACAGGGCGGCCGCCAGGTAAGGCTGCCGGTAGGCAAGGCCCGAGTAGTCTTCCAGAGAGACAGCCTGCTCATTCTCGCGCCCGATAAGCTGAACGACCGCAAAGGCGCCGAGGGTCATGAGCGCGTACGAGACCAGATAGAACAGGACAGCCTGGAGTCCGTTCCGGTTGTTAGCCACGACGCCCAGCAGCAGGTACCCGGCATGGGCGATCGACGAGTAAGCCAGCATCCGTTTGATGTTCGTCTGGCTCACCGCGACGATGTTTCCAAGAGCCATTGTTAGAAACGCCGACATCCAGAAGATTGTTTCCCAGTGGGCGTTCAGTTGAGGAAGGACCTGGTAAAGAATTCGGACAAGAGCAAGGAATGCCGCCGCTTTCGAACTCACGGCCAGATGAGCGGTCACAGGAAAGGGCGCTCCCTCGTAGACGTCCGGCGTCCAAACGTGAAAAGGAACGAGAGCAGCTTTGAAGCCAAAGCCGACAACCAGGAGCCCCAGGCCGAGAAGCAAGGCCAGTAACCGATCGGTGGATACGGTGACGGCCTGAATGATCCCCGCGTATTTGGTCGTCCCGGTCGCCCCGTAGATGAAAGCGATTCCGTAAAGAAGAAAAGCCGTGGAGAGGGAACCGAGAAGGAAGTATTTGAGAGCCGACTCGCCTGACTTGACGTCGTGCCTCCTGAACCCGGCGAGAACGTAAGTGGCGATCGAAAGGATTTCGAGGCCCAAAAACGTCATTATCAGATCGGCGCTGTTTGCCATGAGACTCATCCCCACCGTGGCAAACAGCAGCAAAGCATAGAATTCCCCGTGCGGGAGTCGGGCGCGGTCCAGATAGCTGACCGACACCAGGGTTACGATTCCGCTCGAGAAGAAAAAGAGGAGCTTAGCGAAGGTGCCGAAGGCGTCGTGGAAAAGCATTCCTTCCTGGACCGAGCTCCGGGGAAAAATCAGCGCTGCGGCACCCGCGAGCAGAAGCCCGAGCAGGGCAGGGTAGGCCAGCTTGGTTTGCATCCGCTCGGGCACAAACGGAACGGCGAGCATCACGAAAATTCCGAACACTGCCAGGATGATTTCGGGAAGAAGTGCCAGGTAGTTAATTTGCACGATTTTCTACTCGAAAAGTCTGCTGGCTCTCCATGCGTTCGATCACCTTCTGGACGGACGTGTCCATCTTGCGGATGAAGGTGCCCGACTGCACGCCCATCCAGAGGGCAACAGCCACAAGAGGCAACAGAATTGCCACTTCGCGGAAGTTTAGATCCGGCAGGAGCCGATTCTCTTCCTTGGTTATGTTTCCGAGGAACACTCGCTGATACATCCAAAGCATGTAGACGGCGGACAGGATCATCGTCAAAACGGCAAGGGCGGCGAAAGTGGAGCGGGCGAGAAAAGTCCCCTGCAAGATCAGGAACTCACCGACAAAGCCATTGAGGCCAGGGAGTCCGATGCTGCTCAACAGGATGACCATGAACAGAGCCGAATACACCGGCATGACGTGCGCCAGCCCGCCGAAATCGCCAATCTCCCGAGTGTGCCTCCGGTCGTAAATCATTCCGACCAGCGCGAAAAGTGCGCCAGTCGAAATTCCGTGGCTAAGCATCTGGTAAGTGGCCCCCTCGATCGCGACCTGATTGAAAGCGAAGATCCCGAGGACCACCAGACCCAGGTGACTGACGGAGGAATAGGCAACCAGCTTCTTTACATCGGGCTGCACCATCGCCACCAGGGCTCCGTAGATGATGCCGATGACCGCCAGCACCGAAATGATCGGGCCAAGCGCCAGAGAAGCCTTGGGAAACAGGGGCAGGCAGAACCGGAGCAATCCGTAGCCGCCCATTTTCAGCAGGACGCCTGCGAGAATGACCGAGCCGGCCGTCGGTGCTTCGACGTGAGCATCCGGCAGCCAGGTATGGAATGGAAAAAGCGGGACCTTCACAGCGAAGGCCAGGAAAAATGCTATGAAGAGGAGGAACTCTGTTACCGGGGACAAAGTAATGCGTCCCTCCGCCAGGCGCTCGGTGATCTGAATCAGGTCAAAGGAGTCGCCCCCGTTGGCGTAGTAAAGGACAATGATGCCGGCGAGCATGATCAGCGAGGCGGCGGCAGTGTAGATGAAGAACTTGACGGCCGCGTAAATCCGGCGTTCGCCTCCCCAGATGCCGATGAGGAAGTACATCGGGATCAGCATAATTTCCCAGAAGACGTAGAACAGGATCAGGTCGAGTGAAATGAACACTCCCAACATCCCGACTTCCAGCAGAAGCATGAATCCCATGTAAGCTTTGAGTTGGCGCTTGATGCTCCAACTCGAGAGGATGGCGAGAGGCATAAGAAAAGTCGTCAACAGGACGAGGAGCAGGCTGATACCGTCCAGACCGACTTGATAGCGGACGTTGAAGCCCCCCACCTGGAACCAAGGCACTCTCTGGCTGAATTGCATTGCGGCCGTGCCGGCTTCGAACCATTTGAAGAGCAGGGCTGACCAGACGAAAGCGGCGGCGCTCGCGGCAAAAGCCGTCCACCGGATCGCGGAAATCCGCGCGGCCGGGATCAGGAACAGAAACCCGGCGCCAAGAGCTGGAATCAATAGAAGTGTAGTCAGCACGAGCCTTTTCTCCGAAAACCAGAAGTCGGAAGTTTAGAAGTCAGAAGTCAGAAGTCAGAAGTCAGAAGTCAGAAGTCAGGAGTCAGAAGTCAGAAGTCAGAAGTTTAGA
>RPQK01000115.1 GCA_003819755.1 Acidobacteriota bacterium
CGCGCTGGTGCGCGGTCCCTGCTCCGAACCCCGGAACGGTAAAACGGTGAACCGTTTTAGTACATCCCGCCCATATCGCCGCCGTGCGGCATCTGGGGCTTGTCCTTTTCCTGCTCGGGCAGCTCGGTGACCAGAGCTTCGGTGGTCAGAAGCAGGCTGGCAATCGAAGCCGCGTTCTGCATGGCCGTGCGGGCCACCATCGTCGGATCGATAACACCGGCTTCCACCAGGTCTTCGAACTTCTCGGTTTCAGCATTAAAGCCGAAGGCGGGGTTGGTGTTCTCCTTGACCTTGCCCAGAACCACCGCGCCTTCGAACCCGGCGTTACCGACGATCTGCCGCAGCGGCTCTTCCAGAGCCCGGCGAACGATGGTCACGCCCGTTTGCTCGTCGTCATCCTCGAAAGTGAGGCCTTCGAGCGACATCCCGGCCCTCAGGTAAGCCACACCACCGCCAGGGACGATCCCTTCCTCGGCTGCTGCCTTCGTGGCATGCATGGCATCTTCAACGCGGGCCTTCTTCTCTTTCAGCTCGGTCTCGGTAGCGGCGCCCACCTTGATCACGGCCACACCGCCGACCAGCTTGGCCAGCCGTTCCTGCAGCTTTTCACGATCGTAATCGGAGGTCGTTTCCTCGACCTGAGTCCGAATCTGCTTCACGCGGCCAGCAATGTCTTCCTGCTTGCCTCCGCCTTCGACGATCGTGGTGTTGTCCTTGTCGATCGTAATCTTCTTGGCGCGGCCCAAATCGTTCAGGCCCACGTTTTCCAACTTGATGCCGAGGTCTTCTGAGATCACCTTTCCACCGGTCAGGATGGCGATGTCTTCGAGCATGGCCTTGCGGCGATCACCAAAGCCCGGGGCCTTAACAGCGACCGCGGACAAGGTGCCGCGCAGCTTGTTGACAACCAGGGTGGCGAGAGCTTCGCCCTCGACATCCTCAGCCACGATCATGAGCGGGCGACCGGACTTGGCCACCTGCTCCAGCATCGGCAGCAGATCCTTCATCGAACTGATCTTCTTTTCATGGAGCAGGATGTAGGCGTCCTCAAGGGAGCACTCCATCCGCTCGGGATCAGTAACGAAGTACGCGGACAGGTAGCCGCGGTCAAACTGCATTCCCTCGACGACTTCCAGAGAAGTCTCGATGGATTTTGCTTCTTCAACGGTGATGACGCCGTCCTTGCCGACCTTCTTCATCGCTTCGGCAATCAGCTGGCCGATCGTCTTGTCGTTATTCGCGGAGATCGCGCCGACCTGAGCGATCATTTCACCCTTGATCTCCTTGGAGAGATTCCTGAGCTCGTCGATGGCCTTGGCGATGGCCTTATCGATGCCACGCTTCAACCCCATCGGGTTGGCGCCCGCTGCTACGTTTCGCAGGCCTTCGCGGATGATCGCTTGAGCGAGAACGGTGGCGGTGGTGGTTCCATCACCGGCCACGTCACTGGTCTTGCTGGCTACTTCGCGCAACATGGCCGCCCCCACCTTCTCCAAGCCATCCAGCTCGATCTCTTTGGCCACGGTCACGCCGTCCTTGGTCACGATCGGCGAACCGAACTTCTTCTCGAGAACGACGTTGCGACCCTTGGGTCCGAGGGTGATTTTCACCGCGTCGGCCAACTTGTTAACTCCCCGCAGTAGAGCACGTCGGGCCTCCTCGCCCTGGGAAATCTGTTTTGCTGCCATATGAATTCTCTCCTTTTCGTACCGTATTCGTGGTTTAAAGACGTCTTGCGCGAATCTCGCAACCCGCGCCATTCGCGATGTCCGAATTTACTTGCCGAGGATTCCCAACACGTCGTCCTCTCTCATGATGAGGAACTCTTCGCCGTCGAGCTTCACCTCTGTGCCGGAATACTTGCCAAAAAGGATGCGGTCGCCTTTCTTGACCGACATGCCCAGTTTCTGACCGTTTTCCAGGACCTTTCCATCGCCGACAGCGATGACTTCGCCTTCCTGCGGTTTTTCCTTCGCCGTATCCGGGATGACGATTCCTCCCCGAACTTCCTCCTGCGTCTCCACCCTCTTTACCAGAATGCGATCATGCAACGGTTTGATGTTCATAACTGTCACTCCTTCTCGTTGTAGTGTTAGAGATTTTTGCCAAACGCGCTGAAAAGCCTAATGCTCAAGCGCCCTCGGTATTAGCACTCGCTTCTAGTGAGTGCTAATATAATACCCAAGAGGAGCAGTGTCAAGAGGGTTGTTTCTGGCCTTTACCTGTTGCCGCATTATTGTTTACAGACCGCTTACATCAAAAAGACCCCCAAGGGCCCCAAAGACCTCAAGGACCTCAAGGACCTCAAGGACCTCAAGGACGAGAGTGACATAGTTATGCCCTTGAGGTCTTTTTATCGCTGTGGCAGAATTCGTTGCC
This sequence comes from Acidobacteriota bacterium, assembly GCA_003819755.1. GTDB lineage: Bacteria > Acidobacteriota > UBA6911 > RPQK01 > RPQK01 > RPQK01. The sequence continues at coordinate 2,380 of RPQK01000115.1, forward strand.
TTCCCTTTCAAGCGATAACTATTTAAAATGCGGCCTTGCCCTTTTTGGGGAAGAGGGCGAGTTCGGGCGAACTTTCAATTTCGCGACTTATCCAACACACAAACATCTATTCGGAAGTTTTGGTATGGACATACTCGATCTGCCTGGTATTCGCAAAGTGAATCGCGGGAAGGTGCGTGAGATCTTCGAGGTGGACAAGGACCATCTCCTCATCGTCGCCACTGATCGCATCTCGGCCTTCGACGTTGTTCTTCCCAACACGATTCCCCATAAGGGGAAGGTGTTGAACCAGCTCTCGAGCTTCTGGTTTGAACAGGTCAAGCATATCGTTCCTAATCACGTGATAAGCGCCCGGGTGGACGATTTCCCGACGCAGCTGCAACCATTCAGGGAGCAGCTGAGGGGCCGGTCGATGTTGGTTCGCCGGTGTCAGCCTCTGCCGGTCGAGTGTGTTGCCCGGGGCTATCTGGCCGGATCAGGCTGGAAAGAATATCGGGAGAGCGGCACGATTTGCGGAATCAAACTCCCGCCCGGACTGCGCGAAGCCGACGAGCTGCCAGAGCCGATCTTCACGCCCGCCACTAAGGCCGTCACCGGTCATGATGAGAACATCCCGTTCGAAAGAGTCATCGAGATTCTTGGACCGGACACGGCCCACGCGATTCGTGATTTTACTCTGAAGATCTACGGCTGGGCCCGGGGTTACGCACGCGAAAGGGGAATTATCATCTGCGACACTAAATTCGAGTTTGGGTATCAGGATTCTCACCTGCTGCTCATCGATGAGGTGCTGACTCCCGATTCGTCGCGCTTCTGGCCGGCCAGCGAGTACCAGCCGGGCGGACCGCAGCCGTCCTTCGACAAGCAGTTCATCCGGGATTACCTGGAAACGCTGGACTGGGATAAGACCGCTCCCGGTCCCGAGCTCCCGGAGGAGATCGTGACCGCTTCTTCACACCGCTACACAGAAGCTTACAGACGGCTGACGGGGAAGGAACTGGAAATCTAGGGACAAGGAAGTTGCAGTGATCGGGCTGACAGACTGACAGGGTGACAAACTGACAGACTGACAGACTGACAAACTGACAAACTAGGACAGGCTGACAGGCTGACAGGCTGACAGGCTGACGGCTGACGGCTGACGGTGGTCAACGGGCTTACACCGAGAACAGGAAGAGGGGGATGAACGTTCTCGACGCAATGGCATTTGCCATTATCGCCATTTCCATCTGGGGGGCGATCACCAAGGGACTCATTGTAGAACTGATCTCGCTGGCGAGCGTGATCCTCGGGTTTGTCCTGGCCGGCCTTTACTACGACGTCCTGGATGGTTACTTCCTCGGAATCGCATCCCCGCCGAGGGCTGCTTTCTTCGCCTTCATTGCCATCTTTCTAGGGGTCATCGTGATCGGAATGATCACCGCCGCTCTTCTGAACAAGATAATCAAGAAGTTGTGGCTGAAGTGGCTCGACCGCCTTCTCGGAGCTTTCTTTGGCTTGGTCCGCGGTTGGCTGATCGTTTCCATCATCTTCCTGGCGTTTGCCGCTTTTGGAGTCCAACGAGCGAACATGGCGCGCTCGCGGACTGCCGCCTTTTTTCTCGACAGTGCTCGCCTGATCGTTTTCTCGGTCCCGGACGAGCTCAAAGAGAAGTTCTCCGCCGGCTATCAGAAGGCTTTCAAGCTATGGATCAGACAAGAGAAATGAAAGAACAGGCAGAATCCAAACCGACTATGCGGGCGGTTCTTGAGGCCGTTATCAGCGAAATGGTGGCGAAAGGCATTTACTGGCCCGAGGCGGTCGCCGAGTTTGAAAAGCTGTTCATCCTGGAGGCGTTGCGCAGAACCCGCGGCAACCTTGGTAAGGCGGCCCTCACGATGGGTGTGCATAGAAACACTCTTTCCAAGAAGATGCGAGAGTTGGGCATCGAGAAACGCCGAAAAGGTGAGTACTTCGCCAGTCAGCCGGCAATAAAGAAAGTGGTATAGAAGAACGCCTACCTACCTCACAACCAGCCACGCCGCCGGAAAAAGAGCAGCATCAGGCCGGCGATGATCAACATCACCATCCAAACGGCCGGATACGCCCAGTGCATTCGCAGCTCGGGCATGTAGTCGAAATTCATCCCGTAGACTCCGACAAGGAACGTTAGAGGAATGAAGATCGTCGCAATGATTGTCAGGACCTTCATCACCTCATTTAGTCGGTGGCTCAAGCTCGAAAGATAGATGTCGAGTAACCCCGACACCGTGTCCCGCAACGATTCCAAGGTGTCGATCACCTGGATGGTGTGGTCGTAGACATCACGGAAGAAGAACTCGGTGTGCTCGGTGATCAGCGGCCCCTCCTCTCGGAGCAGAACACTCAGTGCCTCGCGGAGCGGCCAGACGGATTTGCGGAGGTAGAGAAGCTCCGTCTTCAGACTCTGGATCGCCTGCAGTGTGGCCGGCGTCGGCCTGGTGAAGACCTCGTCTTCGAGCCGTTCGATACGCTCTTCCACCGATTCGATCACGATGAAATAGTGATCGACAATGGCATCGACGAGAGCATAGAGGAGGTAGTCTGCCCCCATCTGCCGGATGCGACCTCGCTGTGCTCGTATCCGGTCCCGTACCGGATCGAAGATGTCTCCCGGATCCTCAATGAAGGAAATCACGTAGTGAGGCCCCAGAACCATGCTGACCTGTTCAGATCGGATCTCGTCCTTCTCAAGGTAAAGCATCTTGAGAACCAGGAAGAGGTACGTGTCGTAGGACTCCACCTTGGGCCGCTGTCTGGGGTTCAGGGTATCTTCCAGGAGCAGGGGATGGAGGCCAAAGCGCTTTCCCAGTTCCTCTATGACTTTCGGATCGCTGATGCCCTCGACGTTGATCCAGCTGACCGTCGCCGTCTCCTTGAGCGCCCCAATGTGGTCCAACGGGATATCATCTCTTTCGGTCAGTCGGCTGTCGTCGTAATCGATGACAGAGAGCCGGATCTCCTTGCCCGTCCGCTCGCCCATGTAAACCAGCGTCCCCGGGCTTGATCCAGGCCCCTTTTTCCTTCTCCATCGTTTGCGCATTTGGGCCTCCAAACACAGAAGTCAGGAGTCAGAAGTCGATATGCTTCGCTTTTCATTCTGACTTCTGACTCCTGACTTCTGACTTCTGTGTGACTCAAACACCTTCGCGTTTCCGGCCTTTTCGAACCACCATCATGTCCTGGACCGGTTCGCCTTCGCATTCGGCGACGATAACCGGGACGAGGCCCGGTGCCTGTTTGGGCAGGCCTTTGAACTGCACGCGCAGGTCCTCCTGGACGACGGTAACCGGCGGCCCTCCCGCCAGGAGTCGCGCCGACTTGACTTTGTTCTTCAGTCCACCGATGGCGACCGTTTCACCCGGCCAGAAATGAACGTGAATGTAGAGGGTGTTCCCTTTGCGGGTGAAGTTCGCGATGTTGGAGCGGCGGACCTGGCAACGTTCCGTGCCGTAGATGGCCTCGCCGTTCTTGGTTATCCATTCGCCGACCGCGGAAAGGATTCTGACAGACTCTTCCGGGATCGACCCGTCCGGCTCCGGACCTATGTTCAGGAGGTAGTTCCCGCCGTCTCGGGCGCATGTGCCGAGGTTTCGAATCACCTGCTTGGGCGATTTCCACGCATCGTCGCCGATGTTGTATCCCCAGCTTTCGTTCATTGTCATGCAGGACTCCCAGGCCCGGCCCGCCTGTTCCGCCCGAATGGTCTGCTCGGGCGTCGAGAAGTCTCCCGGTAGGCCATTTCGGTTGTTGACAATGATCTCGGGCTGGAGCTCGAACACCATCTTGTTCATTCGCTCGGACTCCCACCCTTTTGGGTCAAGCGGCCAGGAAACGTCGTACCAGAGGATGTCCAGCTTCCCGTAGTTGGTGCACAGTTCCCTGACATGGCCATGGATATAGTCGACAAATCGCCGTCTCGCGGATTCGTCTGTCGCGCAGAGCGCCCCGTCCGGGTGGTGCCAGTCCATGAGCGAGTAGTAGAAACCGGCACGAAGGCCCTCATCGCGTGCGGCCTGCAGGTACTCCTTGGCCAGGTCTCGCGCTGCGGCCTGCTTCGGCGCGCAGTAAGAGGTCGATTTCGTGTCGAACAGGCAAAACCCTTCGTGGTGCTTGCTGGTCATCACCATGTACTTCATTCCCGCAAACTTCGCAAGGCGGGCCCAGTCCTTGGCCGGAACAGGCTTCGGTTTGAACTGCTGGGCCAGTTGCTCGTATTCCTTGACCGGGATGCCTTCGTTCTCCATCGACCATTCATGCCGGCCCAGAACGCTGTACAGGCCCCAGTGGATGAACATCCCGAACTTCGCCTCGTGCCACCACTTCATTCGCGCGGCCCGGGTGTCACCCCCGACGTCCTCGAACTGCGGTTGCTGTTGTTGGTTCTGAAAGAGCCCGGACACGTTGGCCGTTGTTGCAGCCGCACCTGTTCCCATGATCGCCAGACAGTTTCTTCGCGAGATCTTGCCTTGCATAGCTTGAGCCTCCCTGCCGAATATTAGCGCCTTTTTTTCCACGAATTACACGAATTACACGAATTACACGATTTGGCCGGGTTCCATTCGTGTAATTCGTGTAATTCGTGGATAAGCCCGCCCCGCTACTCTGTCATAATGTTGCGACTCTGGAGGACGAATGAAGAGAAGCGGCTGGTTGATCGGTCTCGCATTAATCGTTTTCATCACTGCTGTCGGTTCCGCTCAGATGACGACATGGTTCCAGTGGACCTACTTGCCGCAGAAGCTGATGGACGAAATCATCGGCGAATCGTCCGGCGAGACAGCTTTCAACCACGTGGTCGTGATGGGCGCTAACAGCCGGGATAGAAAGGCCGAGGAATACGCAGGCACATTGATGGAATCCCAGTACGTCCTCGATCAGCTGAAGTCCTACGGGGTGAAAGACGCGGAAATTGCCCGGTTCCCCGGGGGTGAAACCTGGGACGGGGTGCGAGGCGAGCTGTGGGAGGTGGAACCGATTCATCAGAAACTGGCTTCCTATACCGATCTGCGCGCGATGCTTGCCGAGGGCAGCAACAACGCCGATGTGACGGCCGAGCTTATCTGGGTCGGCGAGGGTCGATCATCCGACCTGGAAGGGAAGGAACTGGCGGGCAAGATCGTCGTTACTACCGGCCAAGCCACGATGGTTCATAATATCGCGTGCCAGCAGAAAGACGCGGCGGGAGTGATCAGCATCGCTTCGCCGCGCGGCGGGACAGACCCTTTCTCGATTCCCTTTGGCGGCATCCGCACTTTCAGCGACAAGCCGGTCAAGTTCGCGTTCAATCTGCCGCCGCGCGAAGGGGCGCTGCTGCAGAGCCGGTTAGCTCGAGGCCAGAAAATCAAGGTGCACGCCGTTGTCGAGTCAGGTCGGCAGAAATATGATCTGCAGGACCCCACCTGCTCGATCCCAGGGACCGAACCAGGAAGCGAAGAAATCATCCTCTCAGCCCACCTCTTTGAGGGTTACGTGATGCAGGGGGCGAACGACAATTATTCCGGGTGCGCCGCCATCCTTGAGGCCGCCCGCACCTTGCACACCCTGGTCGAGTCCGGCCGGCTGCCGCGTCCCCGACGCACTATCCGGTTCCTCTGGGCGCCCGAGTTTTCGGGCACAATTCCGTGGGTTAGTGCTCACCCCGAGCTGATGAAACGCACACTGTGCAACATCAACCTCGACATGGTTGGTCTGCAGCTCTCCAAGAGCCTCTCCTTTCTGGTGGCCTTGCGCACCACGTACGGAAACCCCCACTACGTCAATGACGTGCTCGAACACTACTACCGGTATGTCAGCGAATCGAACCGGAACTACATCGCGAACCGGTATTCACAGGTTGACGCCCGGCGGATGGTGGCCCCGACCGGAACGGAAGAGCCGCTTTATTACTACATCGCTACGCATTTCGGGTCTTCGGATCACGAGGTGTTTAACGATTGGGGTGTTGGAGTTCCGGCGGTCATGATGAACAACTGGCCGGACCTCTGGTATCACTCGTCCGGTGACCGACCCGACAAACTCGACCCAACCCAGTTGAAGAGGGCGGTCATCATCGCAGCGGCAACGGCCTACACCATTGCTGCCGCCGATGACGGAATTGCCTCTCAGATCGCCGGAGAGATCGTCAGCAACGCCTCAGGGCGTCTGGGGCACCAACTCGGTCGCGGGATCGAAGAGGTCAAAAGGGCCGATCAGAACCAGCTTCCCGGAGTCTACAGGCGAACCCGCGGGTACATCCAGGCGGCTGCGCTCAACGAGCGAAACACGCTCGACTCGGTCATCGAGCTCAGTTCAGACAAGGCCCGGATGGGCAAACACCTCAGCACCCTGAAGGCGGCCTTGAACAGCCTGGAAGAAGGTTCGTTGAAGGCGCTCGAAGGCCAGATGAGGATGGCAACGGCGCTCGCAGGCACCAAGCCGGTTGATGTCGATCAGACACCTGAAGAGAAGAAAGCTTCCGGGATTGTCCCGAGGCCAACCCCCAAAATCAGGGAAAAGGGCTACCGCGGATATCGGGCAGCGATTGATGAAGCCGCGAAAACCTCCGGCAAGCAGGGCGCCGTTTCCAACGCCGGCCAGGCGGCCGCCGAGATCCAGCTGCTCTGCAACGGCAAAAACAGCGCGCTGGACATGAAGAAAATGCTCGACACCCAGTTCACCCGACCGACCGAACTGGATAGCATCGTCCAGTATCTGGAGATTTTGAAGGTGGCTGGGCTGGTGGATTACTAAGGGACCAAGGACAGGGACAGAAGGGACAGAAGGGACACAAGGGACATGAGCAAGGCCGGGCCGCCCTGCTGCGGCCTCCTGTCGCTCATGTCCCTTGTGTCCCTTCTGTCCCTTCTGTCCCTGGTTTTTCTGTTTCACTTCACGACCGCTCCCCTTCGTGCACAACCCCTTTTGCTGCTATTCTTAACGCTGAGGAGGGGAACCAATGGATAGGCGACGGTTTCTGGGAACGGTGTCGGGGAGCGCCGTGCTGAGCCTGGCTGCAACCGGGCAGACAACGGCGCCAGCCAAGGCGCGGCGGCCCAATCCCATAGGAGTTTCCACGTACTCGTTCTGGCGCTTCAAAGGGCCCAAGGAGAACTACCCCATCGAGACTTGCATCGACCAGGCTGCGGAGATGGGCTTCGACGGCGTTGAGTTGCTGCTCATGCAGATGGCTTCTGAGGACAACGCCTACCTCCAGAAGATCAAGCGAAGAGCGCTCCAACACGGCTTGACTCTCTGCGGTTTTTCGACCCATCAGGGTTTCCTTTCGCCGAAGCCGGAGGAACGGCAGAAGAACATCGATCTGACAATTCATCAGATTGACTTGGCGTACAAGCTTGGAATTCCGACGATGCGACTCAATACGGGCCGCTGGGGAACAAGCAAAGACTTTGATGAGCTGATGAAGAATCGGGGCATCGAACCTCCTCTCGAAGGCCACACCGAGGACGAGGCTTTCGGCTGGGTCATCGGATCGATCGAGAAGTGCCTGCCCAAAGCCGAGGAGTGCGGCGTGGTGCTCGGCCTGGAAAATCACTGGGGACTGGGCCGAACCCCTGAAGGAGTCATCCGTATCATCGATGCGATCCGCTCGCCCTGGCTGTCGGTCACTCTCGATACCGGGAACTTCCTGGAAGACCCGTACAGCCGGTTGGAACAACTGGCCCCGCGCACTATTCTGCTGCAGGCGAAGACTTACTATGGCGGTGGGACTTGGTACACGCTCGACCTCGACTACCCGCGAATCGGCCAGATCATGAAGAAGCACAACTATCAGGGCTTCGTCTCCCTGGAGTTCGAAGGCAGCGAAGATCCGAAAACCGCTTTGCCCAAGAGTCTTGCCGTGCTCCGAAAGGCTTTCAGTTAGTCACTTCGCTCATGCTCCTGTCATGAAGCCGCGACAGGAGCATGAGCGACAGAACCGCCCCGCTCATGCACAGGAACATGTCCCACTGCGTGTCCCACACGTCTCCCTGCGTGCCCAGGAAAGCGGCAGCCGCTTCACCAGTCGCGAGAGCCACCCACCACTCGACAAACTCGTAAAAGGCGCTCAAGGCCAGACAGACACTGACGACCAGCATGAAAAGCCACCCGCCCGGACGAAGCGGGGTGAAGCGGAGGAGCACCTCGCGGATGATGATGGCGGGAAAGAACCCCTGAGCAAAGTGACCGAGCCGGTCATAGTGATTGCGAGCCAGGCCGAAGGCGTCGCGAACCCAGTCACCGAGAGGAACCTCGGCGTATGTCCAGTGTCCGCCGACCATCAGAATGATCGCGTGCAGGCACATGACCCGATAAACGAGGCGCGAAAACGTGAAGTAGCGCTCGGTGACCAGCAGGACGGCCAGCCCAAGCAGGACGGGTGAATTCTCCAGGAACCAGGTGAAGCGGTCCGCCTTGGGTGAAATGCCAAGCCCCACGAAAACAGCCAGAACGATGACCAGGAGCAGACGCTTTTCTGCCGAATAGCTCATCGAGTTCCCCTCCCCCGGGCGCCCTGGAATGATAACAGAGCCGCTGCGCTTGCGGCTGTGGAAGAAACGAGATTCGGCCGGTGATATACTTCCCGCCCATGTCATTCATTGAAGTTAACGGCCTGAAGCTCGAGATCAATGAAGAAGGTTTTCTGACGGACCCGCAGGCATGGAGCCGCGAAGCGGCCGAGGCCCTGGCCGCGAGCCAGGAGGGCCTGGCGGCGCTCACCCCCGAACACTGGGCTGTGATCGACATTATTCGAGAGCACTACCTGAAAACGAGCCTGGCACCCATGGTACGGCATATCTGCAAGACGACCGGTTTCCCCTTGCGGCATGTTTACGAATTGTTTCCCTCCGGTCCCGCCAAAGGAGCCTGCAAGCTCGCCGGACTCCCCAAGCCCGACGGCTGCGTTTAGGAGTCGAGCATGTTCAGCCCGTCTTTCCTTGTCTGGGCGGTGGTCGCCTCTGCTCTGTTCGCCTTCGGCGCGCTTTTCTGGCTGGTTCTCTCCACTTTCCGATTTCGACGACCCCATCCGGCGTGGACGACAGACGACCGAGCGTGGAAGGGCGTGCAGTACGCTTTTGGCCGGGGAATGCTCCCCCAGGAGAAGGAGAGTGCCGGAAAGCATCGGCTCACCCTGGCTGCCGGAATCTTGTACCACTCGGGGATTTTCGCCGCCCTCTCGCATCTCGGGTATCTGTTGCTGGGCGCGCCGGTCCCCGCGGTGTTGTCCCAGCCTTCGCAGATCCTTTTTGGCATCTCGGCCTGCTGCGGTCTTGCCCTGCTCATCAAGCGTGCACTCACGCCGCAGCTCCGCGCCATCAGCTGCCCCGATGACTATGCGGCCAACGTGGTAGTGGATGCGTTTCTCCTCCTCTCTTTGCTCGCCGCAAGGGATCGGGCGTGGCTCGACTGGCTGCTGATTGTCAGCCTGATCTTCTTTGTCTACCTGCCGATCGGAAAGATCCGGCACTGCCTCTTCTTTTTCTACTCCCGGATTCTGTTCGGGCTGTTCTTTGGCCGCAGACGCGTTCTCCCGCATCCGGGCCGGGAGGCGCAAGGATGAGTGAGGAAGCGAAGAAGGCGGACGTTCTGGAAGAACGTATCGACGCGCTAAAAACCGAGCAACTTGAATCAGCCCTCCGGCACCTGCGTTCGCGCCTCGATAGCCGGGATGCCGCGCTCGCCCATTCCTGCCTGCGCTGCGGCCTGTGCGCCGAAACCTGTCATTACTACCAAGCCGACCCGAGCATCGAGGCTCATCCTGCCTACAAGCTCAACCTGGTCCTGGCCGTTTTCAAGCGCTACTTCACGGTGGTCGGCAGAGCGGCGCCGGCCTGGATCGGTGCCGGAGAGTTGGATCAAGCCATGATTCGAAAATGGCTCGATTCCTTGTTTGGCCGCTGCAGCCTCTGCGGTCGCTGCTTCCTGAATTGCACGGTCGGCATCAACATTCCCCGGTTGATCCGCGCCGGCCGCGGAACGCTCGCGAGCCTTGAGCTGGTCCCACTGGAGCTCCAATCGACGGTCAGGACGGCGGTCGAAAAGGGCAACAACATGGGGATTGAGAGGCAGGATTGGCGGGACACGGTCGAGTGGCTCCAAGAAGAGCTGGCCATGGAAGTCGGCGATCCGTCGGCCCGGATGCCGCTTGACGAGAAAGGCGCCAGGATCCTCTACACGGTGAATCCCCGAGAACCGAAGTTCTTCCCGCTTTCGCTCGTCGCCGCCGCCAAGATTTTCCACGCGGCCGGAGAGAGCTGGACGTTTTCGAGTGACTGCTACGACGTCACGAATTACGGCCTCTTCAGCGGCGATGACCAGGTGGCCGGCCAGATCGCCCAGCGTCTTCGGGAGGAGGTGACCAGACTGGGCAGTCAAGTGTTGGTCCTGGGCGAGTGCGGGCACGGTTACAATGCCCACCGCTGGGAAGCGGCCGAGTGGATCGGGAATACCGGCACTTCGCTTGAAATGAAGAGCTTTATCGAAGTGATGGCCGGATATGTTCGTGACGGCCGAATCAGGCTTGATCCCTCCCTAAATACCAAGCCGGTAACTCTTCACGATCCGTGCAATCTGGTCCGGCTGGGGGGTGTGATCGAGGAACAGCGGTTCCTTCTCCGCCGCGCGGTCAGTTCCTTCGTCGAGATGACGCCGAATCGCGAGCAGAATTTCTGCTGCGGAGGGGGCGGAGGGCAGCTGTCTATGTCACGGTTCGCACGCCGTCGGCTGGAAGCCGGGCGGATTAAAGCCGAGCAAATCCGCGCAACCGGGGCCAAAGTGGTCGTCGCCCCGTGTCACAACTGCGTCGATCAGCTGACTGAGCTGAACAAGGAATACAAGCTCGGCGTGGAAGTGCGGACGGTGGCGGAAGTGGTGGCGAAGGCGGTGGTGACCAACGGATAACGGCGGACACGAAAG
>RPQK01000116.1 GCA_003819755.1 Acidobacteriota bacterium
AACATCTGACAAAAGCCGGTTGAAAGAAATTGAACCAAATTCAAATATCACTACTAATTACAGCCGCGCAGAACCAAACTTGCACGCGCGGCGCGATCAAGTGTTACGGTTGTAACACGAATTGACACGAATCAGGCCTTTCGCGCCGGGTCGGGCGGCTGCGCGAACAGCTGGCGGAAGGCTTCTTCGCGGAAAGCGAAGATCTTCTCCAGGCGAGAACGGACCAACAGCGAGTTAACCAAGGGCTCAAACGGGCCGCCGCGACCAAGATAGCGGACCCGGTCCACCATCCGAGTGCCGGCATTCTCAGCCTCAAAAAGATGCTCGTGGACCCAGAGCCTGTAAGGGCCGGCCAACTGCGTGTCCTCGAAACGACGAGGCGGTTCCCAGCCTGTGATCTGCGTCCTCCACGTCACCGGCCAACCGTAAAGGCGAATGCGGTAGTCGATGCGCGCGCCGAGCCGCATTTCGATGGGTAGCGGCGTCAAAATCTGAAAACTCAGCCACGAAGGGGTGACCAGCTGGAGGTTCTCCGCCCGGCTGAAGAAATCGAAGAGATAGCCGGGCGACGCCGGAACCCAGATCGTTTTCTCGAAGATCCGCTCAGTCATAGCCTGTTACACCACGGCCAGCACTGCCACCGGCAGGGTCTGGAAGACGGCGGCAGCGTCCAACACCTGGTTGGGTCCGGCCTGCCTGGCGGTGACAGTTTCATCGGTCAGGACGTTTCGCCATCTGCCGGGCGCGCCGTCAGGCAACATGATAACCGTGTCTTGCCACACCTCCTGCCCGATCGGAAACTGACCGCGGTGGACCAGGTTCGTCACCAGTCTCGGAACAACGGCGAGAACCGACTTGCCCGCGTGTCTGCGCACCACTGCGCAAAGGAAGTCGCGGCGATGACCTGAGCACTCCGCACCCACGTACTCGCCTTTTTCGAACAACTCCCTGTTCTGCGTGCGGTGGTCGAGACATCGCGCCGTGACGAGCAGTTTAATCGCTCCGTCCTGCCAGTTAGCGAGGAACTCGGCCGCGAGTCGTCTTCCCGCCGACTCAGCCGCCTTGATTCTCTCAAGCTGCCTGATGCGAGCCTGGAAGTCCACCGGGCGCCTGTTATCGGGATCGACCATGCTGAGATTCCACATCTCATTGCCTTGAAAGAAGTCCGGCACCCCTGGCGAAACAATCTTGAGGATAACCTGCGAAAGCCCATTGATGGCCCCAAAGAAGGCGATTTCCTGTTGAAATTCGAGGAAGTCCGCGAGGAAGTGATTGGACCGTGACTTCGTCAGGATGCCTTTCACAAATTCCTTGACCGCGTTTTCGTTGGCTTCGTTCGGACGCCGCCAATTGCTGTAAGTCTGTGCCTCCCGCATGGCCTTTTCAACAAACCCGGTCAGCCGGTCCTTAAATTCCGGCACCTCCTTATCGGAGAGCGGCCACGAGGACAGGAGAGTCTGGTAGAGCATCAATTCCTGGTTCTCGTCAGGGAGAGTCTTGCCTTCAACCGCGCACTTGAACCGCTGATTCCAACGCGACCATTGTCCCACGCGGCGCGCCCAGCTCTCCGGTATGTCTGAAAGGACATTGAGCCTGGCCCGGGTGTCCTCGCCGCGCTTGGTATCGTGGGTGGAGGTGGCGTTCATGGTAAAGGGCCACTTCTCGAGCCTGTTTTCGTTGTACCTATGGAACTCCAAGACTGAGACGGCGCCGGCGCCCGGGTCGCTCCCCACCTCGTTCAGCGAAAGCAGGCAGTTATAGTTGTAAAGCGCGGTATCCTCGACACCCTTCGCCGCAATCGGTCCTGTGAATTGCTGCCAGCGCATTACGAACGCGAGCCATCTCTTCTTCTCACGCTCGGTCAATCCCGGTGCAAAATCAAGAGTCAGGACCCGTTTCACGAACCTCTGAGCGGCCGCGCTGAGCCCGGGATTTCGAGCCTTCACCTCGGCGAACGTCCGGTCCAGGACCTCACGATCCCTTTCGGACATTTTAAAAGAACGAACATAGGTGCGGTAAACGGGCAGGCAGGCGATAACCTCCAGGAGCGTCCTTTCCAGTTCCCGGCGCGAAACGTCCCGACCGTATCGGTCCTGGTTGGCAATCCTGTTGAACTGGTCTTCCAGGGACCGGAACTCCGAATAGAACTTCCGGCCGATCACCAGTTTCTTCTTTTCGTACTCGACATCTCCAAACGACTGGGAAAGGCCGGTGAAGTCGGAGTAAAACGTCTCGAGCTTACTTAGCCCGTCAGGGTCAACAAACACGCCATTCAAGACGTTTAGATAGTCGTAGCCGGTGGTCCCGGATGTCGCCAATTCCTGGGGAAGAGGCTCCTCGCCTATGAGGATTTTCTCGATTACGACATACAGGTCGGAGTCGGCCGCCGAACGGTCACCCGGTGGCGCCTGCTTGCCGGCCTGCTGCAGACGACGCAAATACTCATGGGGATCGCGCAACCCATCGATGTGATCGATTCGCAGGCCGGTGACCTTCCCTTCCCGCAGTAGTTCGAACACCAGCCGGTGAGTCGAATCGACGACGTCAGCCTGCTCGGTTCGCACGCTGATCAGGTCGCTGATGTTGAAGAACCGGCGATAGTTGATGTTCTCCAGCGCAGTTCGCCAAAAAGTCAGCCGGTACCACTGGGAGTTCAGGAGCCTGTCGAGAAGATCGAAACTCTCCGGGTCGCCCCGGCGGCCGTTGAAAGCCGCAAAGTTCCTGTCTATGAAGGCACGCGCGTCCGGATTATTGGAGTAGACCTCCCATAGCAGCTTCCGAGCGACCTCACGGCTCTGCCGGCTTTTCTCCGGGTCCTCGAGGGGCGCCCCTCCATCGGGCCTGTCGTCAGGGGGACCAGGAGCGACGGCGGCGGTTTCCGGCATGTCGGGCTGGATCTTCCACCACTCGCTGACCGCGTCAATGACGTCTGAGATCGCCGCCTTCGCTTCCTTGGCCTCCAACGTCTCCAACCCGTGGGCCAGGATCTGCCGCGTAGTTGCAAGTTCCAACGGCAGCCGCAGGCCGTAGTACCCGACGAAAAACCCCTTCTCGTCCAAGAGCAGACTCAATTTCTGACGTTCCAACGCTTCGGCATAAACGGTACGAAGAATCGGCAAAACGACTTTGTTCTCGGCGATACCGGAGGGCGGATTCCAGTCGATATCGAAGTAATCGCAATAGGGAGATCGGCGCCCGTTTTCCAGAATGTCGCACCACCACGGGTTGTCCAGACTGACCGCCATGTGGTTCGGAACGATGTCGAGCAGCAGACCCATGCCCCGCGACCGCAAAGCACCGACGAGGGCGTCAAAGCACTCACGACCGCCAACCTCCGAGTTAATTGTGGTTGGATCGACCACGTCATACCCGTGAGTGCTTCCTGGCCGGGCCTGAAAAATCGGCGAACTGTAGAGATCCGTGATGCCGAGCTGCTGGAGGTAGTCGAGAAGTGCGCGGGCGTCGTCGAACCGGAAGTCCTTGTGGAACTGGAAACGATATGTCGAAGTCGGGACTCTCATCCATGCCACCTTATTCATTCCAACGCCACGAGACGGAGAAGACCGAAGGGAGCGTACGGGAGAAGAGCAATACGCTCGTCGGGGCAACGTGAATCTGAACTTCCCCAAGAACGTCAATGACGTCGGGAACCACTGTTCCCGGTCCATCCCAGCGGGTATCCGAGGAATCCAGTTCCTTTTTCCAGGACCCAGTCAGGGAAAGCTGCAGCGAGCGCGGAATGGCGCCAAAATGGAAAATCGTCGCTGTCTCCTGGCTGTCCTCGGTTCGCCGGAGGATGAACGCTTCCCTCGCTGCGAAGACCTCGAGATCCTGGTTTTTCCTGCTTAGCCTGGAAAGACTCCGGCAGCTCTTCCGCAGCCTCATCAGTTCCTTGTAGAACTCGCGCAGGACGCGGTGATGGCCGTCGTTCTTCAACGCGTGGTTCAACCTGGCGCTCGCGAAAGTCTCCTCGGCCTGAGGATCCGGCAGTTGATCCTGCCACTCGAAGTCAGCAAACTCTTCCCGCCGTCCCTTGCGTACCGCTTCAACCAACTGCGGGTCCTCATGGCTCACAAAGAAGGTAAAAGGAGCCGGATCGGCGTATTCTTCACCCATAAACAGCAACGGCACGTAAGGCGAAAACAGTACCGCTGCCGCAGCGAGTTTGAGCGCCTCGAAGGACACCAGGTCACTGAGTCGCTCGCCCAGTGCCCGGTTCCCCACCTGGTCATGATTCTGGGAGAAGACCACAAAGCAACGGGCGGGGATCTCGGCCGAGGTAGCGCCGTGGCGGCGCCGGCGGTAGGGCGAGTACTGACCCGAGTACACAAAGCCTCGCCTGAAGGACTGGACAAGGTCCGGCAGCCCTTTGTAGTCAATATAGTACCCGCCCTGCTCCGCGGTCAGAGCCGTATGGAGCGCGTGATGGAAGCTGTCGTTCCAAACGGCGTCGATTCCGAAGCCGCCCTGATAACGAGGCTGGATAGTCTTCGGGTCACTGCGGTCACACTCGGCGATCAGGTAAATCCTCCGGTTCAGTTCTTCGGCCCGGCGGTGCACTACCTTGGACAGGTCTCGAAGGAAAGGCTGCACCGAGAAGTCGAGAATCGCGTGGATTGCGTCCAGACGGAGCGCATCGATATGGAACTCGGTCACCCACCGCAACGCGTTTTCGGTCCAGTAGCGACGCACCTCGTCGGACAAAGGGCCGTCGAAGTTAACCCCCTGTCCCCAAGGCGTCGTATAGCGGGGGGTGAAATATGGACCGAATTCCGCGGAGTAGTTCCCTTCAGGTCCCAGATGGTTGTAGACAACATCCAAAACGACCGCGAGGCCCCGGCTATGACATTCGTCGACCAGGCGTTTCAGGCCGTGCGCTCCGCCATATGACCGCTGAACCGCATACGGGTAGACGCCGTCGTAGCCCCAATTGCGGGTCCCGGCAAACTGGGCAACGGGCATGATCTCCAGGGCGGTGATTCCAAGATCCTTCAAGCCGTCGAGGTGCTCGATCAGAGCCTCGAAGGTGCCGGCCTCGGTGTAGGTGCCGACATGGACCTCGTACAGAATGTAATGTTCCAGCAGAATTCCGTCCCACAGCTGGTCGTGCCACTCGAACCCCTCGTGGATGACCTCGGACGGACCGTGCACGCCTTCCGGCTGCGATCTCGAGGCCGGGTCGGGGCGGCGCTTATCACCGCTTGGACGGTAGAAATAGCGGGTTCCGGGACCCAGTCCGGGTGCCACGGCGAAGTGGTAGCCGGCTTCATGCGGCTCCATTTGGATCTCCCGTTGTTCGGGAGACAGGATGTCGAGGTAGACCCGCTCGTGGTCGGGCGCCCAGACTAAAAAACGGCAGCCTTCGCCGGCTGCCCAGGTTCCCCCCAGAGGGATGTCGAGATGCATTCAAAACGTTCCTCTCTTTATAAGAGTGCAACAGTCGGAGGCGCAGAGTCAGGGACACAAGGGACACGAGCGACACAGGGACAGAAGGGACAATCGGACGCGCGCTCCCTTGTGTCCCCTACCCGTCGCTCTTCAACATAATCGTCGCCAGCGGCGGTAGCGTGATGTTCAGCGTGTGCGAATGCCCGTGTGAGTATATCGGAGCCGCCTCCACGCCCCCCAGATTCCCGTGCCCGCTGCCTCCAAAATGCGCGGCATCGCTATTCAGGATTTCGCGCCAGAACCCACCGCGCGGGACTCCCAGGTGGTAATTGAGGCGCGGGAGCGGGGTGAAGTTACAGACTACCAGAATCAGGTCCTGATTAGACCGGGCCCGGCGGATGAAGCTCAGAGTGCTCGATTCGGTGTCACAGCAATCCACCCATTCGAAGCCGGAGGCATCAAAATCGATTTCGTGGAGGGCCGGTTCCCCGCGGTAAACCCGATTCAACTCGCGAACATAATCCTGCAGTTGCTGGTGCAGCGGAAACTCGAGAAGGTGCCAGTCGAGGCCTTCATCGTGGACCCATTCCTTCCATTGGCCGAATTCGCCGCCCATGAAGAGCATTTTTTTGGCCGCATGGCCGTACATATAGCCAAACAAGGTCCGCAGATTTGCGAACTTCCGCCAATCATCGCCCGGCATCTTGCGCAACAGCGAGCCCTTGCCGTAGACGACTTCGTCGTGCGAAAGGGGAAGGATGAAGTTTTCATGGAACGCATACTGGAGCCGAAAGGTCAGCTTGTTATGATGGTATTTTCGGTGAATCGGGTCCTGCGACATGTACTCCAGGGTGTCGTGCATCCAGCCCATGTCCCACTTGAAGCCAAAGCCCAGTCCGCCGACATACGGCGGCCTTGACACCAGCGGCCAGGACGTCGATTCCTCAGCGATGGTCTGCACCGCCGGATACCGCTTGTACACTTCCTCGTTAAGACGTCTCAGGAACGACACGGCCTCGAGGTTCTCTCGGCCTCCGTGCTCATTCGCGATCCACTCACCTGCCTTCCGGCCGTAGTCCAGATACAGCATCGAGGCCACCGCATCGAACCGCAGAGCGTCGGCGTGAAAAATATCCACCCAATAAAGGCCGCAGCTGAACAGAAAACTGCGGACCTCGGGCCGGGAGTAGTTGAAGATGTAGCTGTTCCATTCGGGATGGATCCCCTGTCGCGGGTCCGAGTGCTCGTAAAGATGCGTCCCGTCGAAAAAGGCCAGGCCATGCTCGTCACTCGGAAAATGCGACGGGACCCAGTCGAGAATCACGCCGATATCGTGCTGGTGCAAAGTGTCTACCAGGTACATGAAGTCCTGCGGAGTGCCGAAGCGGCTCGTCGGGGCAAAGTACCCCGTCGTCTGGTAGCCCCACGAGCCGTAGAACGGGTGCTCCATGACCGGGAGTAACTCGACGTGGGTGAAACCCAGGCGTTTGGCGTACTCCGCCAGCTTGGGTGCTATTTCCCGGTAGGTCAGGAAGCGGTCATTCTCCTGCGGGACTCTCATCCAAGAACCGAGATGGACCTCGTAGATGGCAATGGGGGCATCAAAAGCTTGAGAGCGTGAGCGCTTTTTGAGCCAGTCTCCATCTTTCCACTGGTACTCGAGATCCCAGACGATGGAACCTTTCCTGGGTGGCGTTTCGGCCTGAAAGGCGAAGGGGTCCGCCTTGTCCACCCGATAACCGCCCTGCTGAGAGACGATGTGGTACTTGTAGATCGTCCCTTTGCCGACTCCGGGGACAAAGGCCTCCCAGATGCCTGACTGGCCTCTCGGCCGCAGCGGATGAGATTCTTTTGACCAGTCGTTGAAGTCGCCGATCACGGATGCCTGTTGGGCATTCGGGGCCCAGACAGCAAAGAACGTGCCCGCCTGGTTGTCGACTGTGGCCGGGTGTGATCCGAGCTTCTCGTAAAGGCGAAAATGGCTTCCTTCGTTAAAGAAATAGAGGTCGTCGTCGGTTAATAGAGTGCGCTCTTGTAGGATATTTGAAGACATAAATTAGTAGAAGGGGCGTCAAGGGGGAACCGCGGACGGATTCTCTATCCACGAACCAACACGAACGAACACGAACAAAAGCCTCGGTGTTCGTGTTCGTTCGTGTTGGTCGTGGATAGAGAATTGATCTGCGATTCCCCCTTCAGAGTCCCAAAGCTCTTCTTACCTCCCAATCAATTCCCGAATCCCGCGAAGCGGGATCGACACCCAATCGGGCCGGTTATTCAGCTCGTATCCCAACTCGTAAATGGCTTTCTCGAGCACGAAAACCTTCAGGAGCAGCTCGAGGTCATCGGCGTTATCCGGAAGAAAGCCTCCTTGACTGGCAACGTCGAGGTAGGACTTGAGAAACGCCACGGAGACCCACGTATTCCAGAGCTCGGCCAACGGTTCGAGGAGGGCTACGTCCTCGCTGCGGATCAACCCGTTCGCCTGTTGAACTCGCAGCGCGTTGTGGACGGCGTAATCAAAGGAACGAAGCATCCCGGCGACATCTCTAAGCGGAGACCGCTTCAGACGCCGCTCCCCAAGAGGACGGGCCGGTTCCCCTTCGAAATCGATGATGACGAAGTCTTTGCCGGTATACAAGACTTGCCCCAGGTGATAATCGCCGTGGATCCGGATGCGAGCCGCGTTTATCTTCTGTTCGAGCAGGGATTTGAAAGTGTCGACAATCCTCTCCGCATCCTGCGCGAGCGCCTGGGCCTCGCCCCGGATCGACTCCGGCAGATAGGACAGTCGCGACCTGAGGAGGTCCAGCACTTGAGTCGACAGGCTCCGCAGTGACTGGAACAGCGAGCGCTGCGAGAGGGTTGTGTACGGCTCAGGGGCAAACTCCGGGTCTTCTTTTTCGGAGGCGAGAGCGACGTGCATCTCGCCAGTCCGTTGACCCAGGATCCGAGCCGACTCGAGGTACGTGCCGACTATTTCTTGCTTCTCGCGAGGTATTTCGCCGTGAAGCAATGAGAACAAATGACCATCCGGACCCGCCATTTTCTCCCGCTCCTGCGCTGACTTGGCCAGGACACGTTCGAAATATCGCTTCAGGACCTCCAGGGTATATTCCCAAGCGTCCCCCTGGTTCGGGACATAGGTCTGAAGGATCCCCAGGCTGGTCGACTGCCCGCCGTGCCTCACATATTCAATCGCGCCCGCTACCTGCGGGACGTGCTCAAATCCACGGTCAGTCAGGAAGCGCCCGAGCTCAAGGTCCGGGTTGATTCCCGGCTCGAGTCTTCGGAAAACTTTCAGGATGAACTCGTCTCCGTAAACAATTGACGTATTGCTCTGCTCCGCCCCGACAGCGTACGGCTCGAGTCCGTTCGCTGACTCTGCCAGTCGCTTGGCCTGGCGACTTGTCCATCCTTCGAGACCTCCGGCATTTCCCCGGATTGAGCGCTTCGCGTGCATAAAGGAGAGCAACGCGGTCGCAAATTGGGGCTCGAAGAGCGGGTCGTAAACTACCGTTTCTCCGTCGCCTGGCTGACGACCAGGGAAACGAGCCAGTACGATCTGGGGGTTTGTCCTGGTGATCTCTCGAGCGCGCTCACCCTCTGCAAAATTAAGAGGCAGCAGGTAGGTTTCAGCATCCCCCTGGATGTATTCAACCAGGATGAAACAGAGGTAAGCCTGAGAATCGTTGTAGGGGAAAGTCACAACATCGTCGATTCGAGCAGCACGGATCTTACGGGCCTTTCCCCCGAACCATCGCCGTGTCCCCAGGTACTCGGGAAGAACCGACTCGAGGCTGGAGCGCTGCCGGCCCTCCAGAACCTCTTTCCAGGATCGTGCTTCCGGGAGGATCGGGATCTGGGTCCTGCTGGTCAGGCCGATTTCGTCACGGACATGTCGGACGCTGAACCAGAAGAAGTCGTGAGGTCCTAGCGTGAAGAAGTACGGGTGGTCGACGACAGGAGGAAAAACGTTCTGACTGAGGACCTCCACCAGGTTTTTGCCCTCGAAGGCGGAAAGGTCGAGCTGGGCGCACTGCACAAAGCGCGAAAGGTTGGCCAGGACGAGAACGGTTTCATTCTCGTACTGTCGAACGAAAGCCAGGACCTTCGGGTTGACCGGATACAGAAACTGGATGCTGCCCCGGCCGAAGGCTTTTGACCGCTTGCGGAACCCGATCATGCGCTTCGTCCACCAGAGCAACGAATGCGGGTTGCTTTGCTGGGCTTCAACATTGATCGACTCGTGATGGTACTCAGGATCGATAATGACGGGAAGGTAGAGCCGTTGCGGATTCGTTCGTGAAAATCCCGCATTGCGATCCGGTCCCCACTGCATGGGGGTCCGAACGCCGTTCCTGTCTCCGAGATAGATGTTATCGCCCATCCCGATCTCGTCCCCGTAATAAAGCACCGGGGTCCCGGGAAGCGAGAACAGCAAACCCTTCATCAACTCGATCTTCCGCCGATGGTTGCCAAGCAGGGGCGCGAGCCGCCGCCGGATGCCCAGATTGATGCGCGCCTGCGGATCGCTCGCATAGACCCGGTACATGTAGTCTCGTTCCTCGTCGGTGACCATTTCCAGCGTCAATTCGTCATGATTGCGGAGAAACAAAGCCCACTGCGCAGAATCGGGAATAGCCGGGGTTTGATCCAGGATATCAATGATTGGGAAGCGGTCTTCGGTTCTGATCGCCATGAACAGTCGAGGCATCAGGGGAAAATGAAAGGCCATGTGGCATTCGTCGCCGTTTCCGAAGTATGCCGCCGAATCCTCCGGCCATTGGTTGGCTTCGCCAAGCAGCATCCGATCCCCGTACTTGGCGTCCATGTGGGCGCGCAGTTTCTTCAGGAACGCGTGCGTTTCGGGCAGGTTCTCGCAATTCGTCCCTTCACGCTCGTACAAATAGGGAATGGCATCGAGCCTCATCCCGTCGACCCCCATGTCGAGCCAGAAATCGAGCGTATTGAAAACCGCCTTGTGAACGGCCGGGTTGTCGTAGTTCAGATCCGGCTGGTGCGAGTAAAACCGGTGCCAGTAGTAAGCGCCGGCGACCGGGTCCCAGGTCCAATTCGAGGATTCGAAGTCTTTGAAGATTATTCGGGTCTCGGAGAACCTGGTTGGATCGTTCGTCCAGACGTAGAAATCTCGGTAACTCGTCCCCGGCTTCGCTCGCCTGGCTCTCTGGAACCAGGGGTGCTGGTCGGAGGTGTGATTGACCACCAACTCGGTAATCACGCGTAAACCGCGAGCATGGGCCTCTTTTAGGAACTGCTTGAAATCGCGGAGCGTTCCATACGATTGGTGAACGTCTTTGTACTCCGCAATGTCGTACCCGTCGTCACGCAGCGGCGAAGGGTAGAAAGGCAGGAGCCAGATGGCGGTTATGCCAAGATCCTGCAGGTAGTCGAGCTTCTGCGTAAGGCCGGCAAAATCGCCGATTCCGTCGCCATTGCTGTCGTAGAAAGCACGGACGTGCAGCTCGTAGATGATCGCGTCTTTGCACCAGTGGCTGTCGGTCATGTGGATGTTCAAGAAGTCAGAAGTCAGAAGTCACAAGAAAAAACCAACGCCGGCCCCCCATTCTGACCTCTGACTCCTGACTTCTCCTTTTCTCAGCCAGCCTTTACAAGTAATACTCAAAATCCCGTTCCGACCGTAGCTTTCTCCGTACTCTCAGGATGTGAGCCGGTACCTTGGCCGGGTCGATGGAGACGTAGTTGCGGCGGCCCTGGAACAGATACCGGGCGCCACTTATCAGATCGTGAACCTGATAGGAATCGTTTGGTTCGATACCCAGTTCACGCGGCGGAGTTTCGACCCATCCCGACTGGATGTGGTGCGGGTCCAAACTGACGACAACCATGATGATATTTGAGGAATCGTCGGTCCGTTTCGAGTAACAGAGCAGCTGAGGATTGTCGCAGTCGTAGAAGACCAGGCTTCGGTCACTCTGGAGAGCCGGGTTTTGTTTTCGGATCCGGTTGATGAGCGCAATGAACTCCGACAGGTCCTCGGTGTGCCCCTCGCTCAACCAGTGGCGTATCTGGTACTTTTCAGAGTCGAGATATTCCTCACTCCCCGGATCGCGCGGACGGTTCTCGCAAACCTCGTAGGGAGGGCCGTAGATCCCATAGCTCGCCGTCAGAGTCGCAGCCAGGACGAGCCTCGCCATGAAGGCCGGCCTTCCACCCGTTTGCAGGTATTCGGTGAGGATGTCGGGCGTGTTCGCCCAGGAGTTCGGCCGGAAGTACTCCACCACTTCGCTCCGCGTCAACTGCGTGTGGTACTGCCGCAGTTCCCAGGCCGTGTTGCGCCAGGGAAAATAGGTGTACGACTGGGTGAACCCGACTTTCGCCAGGTGGTACATGATCTTCGGCCGGGTGAAGGCTTCGGCGAGGAAGATCGTGTCCGGGTGCCGGGACTTAACCTCACCAATCAGCCATCCCCAAAAGCGGAACGGTTTCGTATGAGGATTATCGACTCTGAAGACGCGCACCCCTTGGTCGACCCAGTACATGACCACGTCTCTGAGCTCTTCCCAAAGGGCGAGCCAGTCGCTCGTCTCGAAGTCGAAGGGATAGATGTCCTCGTACTTCTTCGGGGGATTCTCGGCATACTGAATCGTTCCGTCAGGCCGGTGCCGGAACCATCCAGAGTGCTCAGAGGCATACGGATGATCGGGCGAACACTGGAAAGCGATATCAAGAGCGATCTCAATTCCCTGCCCCCGAGCCTTCATGACCAGTGATCGGAAATCCTCGAGACTGCCGAGCAGCGGCTCGATCGATTTGTGGCCGCCCGCCTTGGCACCGATGGCCCACGGGCTCCCCGGGTCGGCCGGGCCTGCCGACAAAGCATTGTTCCTCCCTTTGCGCTTGGTGTCTCCAACCGGATGGATGGGAGGAAGATAAATTATGTCGAAGCCCATCTTTGCCACCCGCGGCAGCTGTGCTTCCACGTCGCGGAACGTGCCGTGTTTGCCGGGAATTGAGCTGGTGGAACGGGGAAACAGCTCGTACCAGGCGCTGAATCGAGCCTTCTGAGGGTCGACGATGACCGGAAGATCCCTGCCATACCGGGTGCTGAGGGATCGATCCGGCCAGCGCGACATGAGCCCCACGAGCTCATCCGCCAGTGCCAGACGAGCCCCCTCGGCCGGGTCCGGAACCGCGACCACGGAGTCGGCCCACCGTTTTAGCCGTCGACGCTCTTCCCCTTTCGCACGCGCGGCCGCCTGACGGACCAGATCGCTGCCCATCAAGAGGTCCGCCTGTGTGACCTGGCCCGCCTCCAGCCGCTTGCGCAGGTCTCGCCTCCAGGTCCTGAAATGATCGACCCACGCCTCGACGGAGTATTCATAGCGAATCATCCGGTCGATGCTAAAGCTCGCCCGCCAGCGGTCATTTCCCAGCTCACGGAGCGGGGTTTCTGACCATTCGGCCTGGTCCACCGGTCTGGAGAGCAGGAGGCCGGAAATCACATCGTGACCGTCCACAAACACGTCCGCTTCGACGATTACCGTCTCGCCAACCACGCGTTTTATCGGGAATTGTCCGCAGTCGATCTCCGGGGTTACGGATTCAATCACAACTCGACTTCTTCCCGCCGCGGGCATCTCCGGGGTCGACGTTCTGTGCATGTAGTTCAGGGGTTAGAGCGCTTACTTCGAGGTTACACTCTAGGGTAAGGTGGTGCAAGCCCCTCTCCCCTCCTCCCCATAAGCGCTAAAATAAGAATCGAGATTGGGGGCGTCCCCTGGGAGCGCAGGCGTCTCGCCCAATGCCATTTCATTTTTTCGAAGTCAGTACACCCAGCCGCGGTGAATGGGGCTTTTATCGTGGCCGGACTC